>JAGASC010000120.1 GCA_017621905.1 Roseburia sp. | reverse complement strand
TTGATAGGAAATGTATGGGTCTGACAATCACTGCAAACAGGTTTTTCATATTATAAGAAAGATTCTCAAACCACCTTTGAATCTTGAATTATTTCTTTATTTAAAATTGTAATTGTGGTATACTTACGATACAAAGAGTTGTAAGGAGGAAAATACAGGATGCCAGAAATATCATTGTTTTATGGAATAAGAGTAACCATGTATTATGATGACCACAACCCACCTCATTTTCATGCGGAATATAACGGAAATAAAGCGTTAATTGAAATAGATGGAGCAAGAGTAATAAAAGGCGCTTTGCCATCAAGACAATTAAAATTGATTTTAGCATGGTGTGTTTTGCATCAGGATGAATTGATGCAAAATTGGGAATTATCAAAAGATGGAAAACCATTAAACAGAATCAATCCTTTAATATAACAGGAGGTAGCAGGATGTTTCCAAAGGTTGTACAAGTTATACCAATGAAGAATTATTCAGTATATGTTTATTTTGACGACGGAAAGATTGTATGTTATGATATGTCTCGCATGATTGACAAAGGGGTGTTTTGTGCGCTGAGAGATATTGATGTTTTTATGGATACTTGTACTGTACTTAACGATACACTTGCATGGGATATCAAAGGAAACCGGGATCATACGGCTTGTTTGGATATTGATCCAGACACTTTATATGAATTGCCATATGTTAAAGAGCAAATCGCATAATTTTTCTATTATGATAGTCTAGATGCATATTGAATAAAGAATTATTAGAACCCTTGATCATCCGATATTTTCAAGGGTTCTTTTGTGCTATACGACTTGCCGGAACAGTGTTATTTATTGTAAAGTCTTACTCATACTCAATCCCTATCATAGTAAGCCCATGGGCCGGTGCCGTCGGCCCGGCAGCGTTGCGGTCGAGCGCAGATAAAATATCCGGGATCTGCTCCGGCTTCCATTCGCCACCGCCCACTCGAATCAAGGTTCCGGCTATAATCCGTACCATGTTGTATAAAAAGCCATTTCCCGTTACCCGGATGGTAATGATATCCTGGTCTTTTCTCACGTCGCAGGCATATATGGTGCGTACCGTCGTCTTTACCTGTGCACCCACAGCGCAAAAACTTTTGAAATCATGCTCTCCCACCAGGTATGCCGCAGCCCGCTGCATTTTTTCTATGTCCAGCGGGTGATAATAAAAGTAGGTGTCCAGTCGTCTGGTAGGCATACGGAAGGTACGATTTAAGATACGGTATTCATACGTTTTCCGCCCCTTCTGATACCGCGGATGCCAATCGGAAGGTACCTCGCAGGAGTCCTGGACTACAATATCCTCCGGCAGTCTCTGATTTAGGGCAAAAGATATTTTCTCCGCAGGCATTCTTGTGTTTGTATCAAAAATTGCCACATTTCCCAAGGAATGAACCCCGGAATCCGTCCGGCTGGCTCCTGTCACTACGATATTCTCCCCCAGCAATTCTGAAAGTTTCTGATTCAACACTTCCTCTATTGTGATTCCGTTTGGCTGCACCTGCCAGCCTTTATAATTTGTGCCATCGTAGGCTACAATCAACTTCACTCGCTTCATTTTTTGTTCTCTTCATTCCTTACATCGGCCAGGGCAAAAATGTTCTGCACAGTAAAATCAGTACGAGATATCCCGACACCAACACATAAGCCCCCCGATCTCTTTTTTCGTACTTTAACGGCTTCATCTTCGTCCGCCCACTTCCACCATTATAACACCGCGCCTCCATAGCCATCGCCAGGTCATCCGCCCGGCGAAATGCAGATACGAACAACGGTACTAAAAGCGGAATCATGCTCTTTACTTTTTTTACCAGATTTCCACTCTCAAAATCTGCTCCTCTGGCCATCTGAGCCTTCATGATTTTATCCGTTTCCTCAACCAAAATCGGAATGAAACGAAGGGCGATGGACATCATCATTGCGATGGCATGCACCGGTATTCCAATCTTTGCGAGCGGTGCCATAGCCTTTTCCAGACCGTCTGTCAACTGATTCGGTGTGGTGGTCAGCGTCATGATGGAAGTCCCCAAAATAAGGTAGGTCAGACGAATCGCCATCAATGCCGCGCTGGACACGCCTTCTTTCGTGATTTTCAGCACCCAAAAGGAAAAAATCGGCTCTCCCGGCGTCAAAAACAGATTAAACAATGCCGTAATTATCATCAAAATCATAATTGCCTTTAAGCCCTTCACCATGAACTTAAAAGGAACTTTTGATGTCTTTATCACTCCGAAGAGGAACACCGTCGCCACAGCGAGGGCTGCCACCCCCTTGAAGCAAAACAGTGAAACAATATATATTAATGTAGCAAACAATTTAACCCGCGGGTCCAGTTTATGAATGACAGAATCTGCCGGATAATACTGGCCCAATGTGATATCTCTTAACATACATGAAAATCCTTTCTTGCCGAATGAACTCCCGTTAGGGCTTCCATCAGGCTGGCCCGCGCCTCCGCCACCGTAGTGGCATCGGTGTCCACGAGAAGTCCTCGCTCCTTTAGCTCATGCATCAGGTAAGTGACCTGGGGCGCTGCCAGGCCCACTGTCTCCAGCTCTTTATAATGATGGAACACGTCCTTCGGTGTGCCATCATACATGACACTGCCCTGGTTCATGACAATAATACGCTGCACGTATTTCGCCACATCCTCCATGCTGTGAGAGACCAGAATTACCGTGATTCCCCGTTCTCTGTGCATCCGGGCTACCAAATCCAAGATTTCATCCCTGCCTGCCGGATCTAAGCCCGCCGTCGGCTCATCCAAAATCAATACCTCCGGCTGCATTGCCAGCACACCCGCAATGGCAACACGGCGCTTCTGCCCGCCGGATAGATCAAAGGGAGACTGATTGTACAGTTCCTCCGGCATTCCCACGCTCTTTAGCGCCTCCGTGGCCCGCTGCAGCGCCTCCTCTTTGGATAGCCCCTGATTCTTTGGTCCAAAAGCCACGTCCTCCAAAATAGTGGTCTCAAAAAGCTGATGTTCCGGATATTGAAATACCAGTCCTACTTTACTTCGCAAGTCACGCAAATGATAGCCTTCCTCGTATATATTCTGACCGTTAAAATAAATAGTCCCGGAGGTTGCCTTCATCAGACCGTTAAAATGCTGGATGAGTGTAGATTTTCCGGAACCGGTATGTCCAATGATTCCGATAAACTGCCCATCTTCAATGGTAAGATTCACGTCCTTTAGGGCCTGAATCTGATAGGCGGTCTCCTCGCTGTATATAAAATTGATCTTTTCCAAAACAATTGACATATTTTAAACCATGTCCTTTCCTAATTGCCAAGCTACTCAATTTGCGCTGCCTTCAAAATAGCCTCCACCAATTCTTCGCGATGCAATACGCCGATAGGAATGTTCAGCCCTGATTGGCGCAGCAGGTCAGCCAAAATTGTTACCTGTGGCACATCCAACCGGTATTCCTTCAGTTTCCCAACCTGAGAAAAAATCTCCCGTGGAGTTCCCTGCATAACGACTTTGCCCTGATCCATGACAATTACTTTATCTGCGTCTACCACTTCTTCCATATAATGGGTAATCAGAATAATAGTCACACCCTTTTTCTCATTCAATTCACGGGCGGCACGCAGAACTTCCTTGCGTCCATTTGGATCAAGCATAGCCGTTGGCTCATCTAACACAATGCATTTCGGCTGCATTGCCATAACACCGGCAATGGCAACCCTCTGTTTCTGTCCGCCGGAAAGCTTGTTTGGAGAGTGATGACGATATTTTAGCATACCAACTGCTTTTAAGCTCTCCTCCACACGCTGCCAGATTTCATCGGTAGGAATTCCGATATTTTCCGGTCCGAAGCCTACGTCTTCTTCCACTACGCTGGCGATGATTTGGTTATCCGGATTCTGGAATACCATACCGGCAGTCTGGCGCACCGGAAGAACATTTTCCTCCTCAGAAACGTCCATTCCATCCACCCAGAGGGAGCCCTCTGTCGGTGCCAGTAATGCGTTGATATGCTTTGCCAGTGTAGATTTTCCGGAACCGTTATGGCCTAAGATTGCGATAAATTCTCCCGGCTGCACATCCAAATCCACGTGGTCTAAGGCTGTGGAAGTAGACTCCACGTTTCCATCTTCATCTCGTCTGATATATTCATGCACTAATTGTTTCGCTTTTATAATTCCCATTTTTTTCTCCATTCCGAAGCAGCTTAAACGAGCACAGTAGTCCGAACATTACATCTGCCTGTAACCCTCCAGATTGCTGAACTGTTACAAACATCCGGCCTTTATAATCACTTTACGATGAAGCTGCCACCACGAAAAGCAAGTTATCAAACTTACATTTCAACCTTAATCTTCCCAACTCAGCCGGTGCAATTCTCCCTGCAATTTCATATGGTCAAACTGATTCTGGCGCAATGCCTCGTAAAGCACGATTGCCACCGAATTGGAAAGATTCAGAGACCGCGTCTCTCCAATCATAGGAATCCGTACACACGTGTCCGGATGCTCTTTTAAAATTTCTTCCGGGATGCCGGCACTTTCCTTGCCGAACATAATATAGCAATCCGGCTCGTAAGAAACCTCTGTATACACATGCCGCCCCTTTGTGGTTGCCATGTAAATCTTTGCATTCGGATTTTTTTCGCAGAACTCCTGCCAGTTTATATAAGTTGTGACATCCAAATCCTTCCAGTAATCCATGCCGGCACGTTTAATGGATTTTTCATCCAGCCGGAATCCCAGCGGTTCGATCAGGTGCAGTCTGGTGCCGGTAGCTACACAGGTTCTTCCGATATTTCCGGTATTTGCAGGAATTTCCGGTTCATACAATACAATGTTTAACTCTGCCATATCTTTTCGCTTTCTACTATATTTCTTGTTTCCGGCTGCGAAGCTCTGTCACAAATGCTTCGATCCGGTCCATGGCTTTCTTCAAACTATCCAGAGAATATGCATAGGAGATTCGCACAAATCCTTCACCGCATGCACCAAAAGCTGTTCCCGGCACGACTGCCACTCTCTGGGCTTTTAAAAGCTCCGTCACGAACTCCTCCGATGTCATGCCGAATTCTTTGATGCACGGGAATACATAAAATGCACCAAAGGGTTCAAAGCAGGAGAGCCCCATGTCTTTAAAGCGCTGCATCAGATATCGGCGTCTGCCGTTGTATTCTTCCCGCATTTTTGCCACATCTTCGTCCCCATTACGCAGTGCATCCACCGCCGCATACTGGCTGGTGGTAGGGGCACACATGATGGCATACTGATGAATCTTAATCATCTGTCCGATGATATCTGCAGGACCGCAGGCATATCCAAGTCTCCATCCGGTCATGGCATAGGATTTGGAAAAACCGTTGATCAAAATGGTGCGTTCTCTCATACCCGGAAGGGATGCAATGGTCACATGGTTGTCCAGGTAGGTAAGTTCAGAATAAATTTCGTCACTGATGACAAAAAGGTCATGTCGAATCACAACCTCGGCAATTGCCTCTAAATCCTTTTTCTCCATGACTGCTCCGGTGGGGTTATTTGGAAATGGCAGCACGAGAACTTTTGTTTTGGGTGTGATGGCAGCCTCTAACTGCTCCGCTGTAAGCCGGAATTCATTTTCCGCTTTCAGTTCAATGATGACCGGCACGCCGTTTGCCAGCACAGCGCAGGGCTCGTAAGACACGTAGCTGGGCTGGGGAATCAGCACCTCATCCCCCGGATCTAACATGGCACGCATGGCAATATCGATTGCCTCGCTGCCTCCGACGGTAACGACAATTTCTTTATTGTAGTCATAAGAAACGCCGTAACGTCTGGTCAGATATTTGTCTATTTCAATTTTCAGTTCTTTTAAACCTGCATTTGAGGTATAGAAGGTTCTCCCCTTCTCCAGTGAATAGATTGCCTCGTCACGGATATGCCAGGGAGTATCGAAATCCGGCTCGCCCACACCTAAGGAAATACCGTCTTTCATCTCATTTACGATATCAAAATATTTACGGATTCCGGAGGGCTGAATCGTGACGATGGTTTTTGATAATGGATTTCTCATGGTATCATCTGTATCCTTTCGTCTTTTGTGGGTTCTGCGATTACGGTTCCGTGATCCTTATATTTTTTCAGAATGAAGTTCGTCTTGGTGCTGAGAACTGAATCCAAAGCAGACAGCTTCTCGGAAACGAACTGTGATACTTCACGCAGGGTTTTTCCCTCAAGAGTCACCATAAGATCGAAGCCGCCGGAAATCAGGTATACAGAATTCACTTCCGGATAGTTGTAAATACGCTCTGCTACTTTATCGAAGCCCATGCCGCGCTGCGGGGTTACACGCACCTCAATCATGGCTGTTACTTTCTCAATGCCCACTTTGTCCCAGTCAATGATGGTGTGGTATCCGCAGATTACAGGTTCTTCTTCCATTTTTTCCAACTCATTCATGACAATAGCCTCGTCTACACCGAGAACGATTGCCAGTTGTTTTAAATCGATACGGCTGTTTTTTTCTATAAATGTTAAGATTTTTTCACGCATGTTGCATACTCCTTCTGATATATTGGTTTAAATATTTATGTTCACACTTTATACAATTCGTCCGTCTTCGGTGGTTCTAAAAATCTCCGCTCATCCTCATTTTGCAGAACCCTGTCATTTCCCTCCGTGGCCTTTCCGATGACCGTGGCCGGAATTCCCGCTTTTTCCAGTTCACGCGCCAAATGGTTGCCGTCCTTTGCGGCCATCAGCATGCAGCCGCTGGAAATGAGCTGATAGGGATTGATGCCAAAAAATTCGCAGATTTCCACGGTTTCCTGACGGATCGGTATTTTCTTTAGGTCAATTTCTAGTCCGACGCCAGATGCTTCTGCCATTTCCCAGAGTGCACCAAAGATTCCGCCCTCTGTGACGTCATGCATAGCACTAACGCCAGACCGAACGGCGACTGCGGCCTCCGAAAGTACGGATATATAAACATCCATAGACTTTGCTTTTTCAATAAAGGGAGCTGAGAAACGGGTCAGCAGCTGATCTTCCTTTTCCTTTGCCAGAATAGAAGTCCCTTCAATTCCAATCCATTTTGTTACCAATATGTCCATCCCCGGTCTTGCACCGGCGGTAGATACCAGATGGCCTTCTTTTACTTTGCCGACACCGCACACACTGATTACCGGCTGGCTTACCACGGCAGTCACCTCTGTGTGGCCGCCCATTACCTGTACATTGGCTTTTGCGCAGGCTTCCTCCACCTGTGCCATCATTTTTTTCAGTTCCGGCTCCTCCACGGACTCCGGCAAAAGCACTGTCAAAAGGACGCCTACCGGTTCTGCCCCGGAGCTGGCCAGGTCGTTTACCGTAATCTGAATGGCCAGGGTACCGATATCCTGTGCGGTTCCGGTGATGGGATCCGTGGACAGCACCAGCACTTCATCCGGTGCCAGCTTTACCGCTGCGCAATCCTCTCCCACTCCGGCTCCTAAGAGCACTTCCGGTCTTTTTGTATGTATTTGTTTGAAAACGGAGCGTTTCAATACGTTCTCCGGAACTTTTCCGATTTTCATGCTGTTATCCTTTCTGGACCAATATATGTGGCTTAAGGGGTTGCCGCAAACGTATCTGTTTTGCGACAGCCCCTTACTTTACCTTATTCTTCTCCGTTTGTAATCTGGCTTTCATCCACCGTGCCTGTGATTGCCTGTTCTTCCGGTGTCACTGCCGGCGGTGCCGGATTTATGACCGTGCTGGCATTCGGTGTATACGGGCTCACTGCTGCATAGATGGTTGCCTCATCCTGGGTCGCAATAGCGGCGTTGATGGCTGCGGTCACATTCGGATCTTCCGATGCTGTTCCCACGTTGACAATTTTCGGAGAGGATTTATAGGTGCTCTTGTTATAAACCTCACGGCTCTCCTCCGTGCCATCTACTGTCACAACCTTCCAGAGTCTCGCCACGTAACCGGTATGCTTACTCTGAGCTACACTGATCTGCCCTGCCGGGTCTGCCGTTCCCACGAACTGGGTAGGCGGATCCTCCTGGGATACCACTTCACTCTCATAGGTCACCTTGCGATTGTCTGCTCTGGTCTCCTCACCGTAAATATTGAAATAGACATTTTTGCCCACCGTATATCCTTCCAGATAAATCGGGGTTTCCCGGTTATTCACAAATTTTAAATCCTTATAATCGCCGGCGATAGCTGCATCCATGGATGGCTTCACATAAGTGACAATCATGGAATGATTGGAACGCTCGGTGATTTCTAACTCCGCCAGAATCACTGCATTATAAAGCGTGCTGGACACCTGGCACACACCACCGCCGTAGGATTGCACCGTCTGACCATTTTCATAAGCGCCGGCCAGTTCATAACCATTGGAAGCATCCAGCGGACCGATCGCCGCAGCTACGGAAAATTCCTCTCCCGGATATAAAACAGTTCCATCAATCAGCCCTGCCGCGATAGAAATATTGGTGCAGCGGTTCTGGGTGGAATCGCTGTAATTGGTAGTGTAGCTTCCCAGAAGATCCTGAATCTTAGAAAGCTCCTCTTTACTTCCCAAAGGCTCTACAATTTCTGCTGCCAGCTCAATTCTGGTATCTGTCCCATCCCATCCATCATTCATAGAATGCACAATAATACTGACAGAATCCGTGACATTTACCGCTATTCCCTGTGCACCCTCAATAAATTGAAATTCGCCGTCCTTGCGCACCAGTCCGTTATTGACTGCATCCTGGTTTAAATTATCGGCTTCTTCCTCTAAAAGGGCTGTCACTGTGGCAGTGTCCACATTTAGTATCAGTGGAATCACCTTTGCGCCCTGCTCCAGATCTTTTTTGTCTTTGTAACGTTTAATCAGGCTTCCGACCCTGCCTACATCCATGGCCTCCTGCACCACGTTTGCATCCAAAACGTGAATTCCCAGCTGCTCGCCTATTACTTCAATGCTCTTTTCGCCTGCGGAAAGAGTAATCACTGCCTGATTTGCTACTGCCACATAATCGTCAATGGCTGCGGCAGCCTCCTCTGCTGTCATTCCGCCTACATGGACGGAACCGATGTAGACACCATCTGCAATGGTATCAGGCTTTTCTGCCTTTATCTTGGTTGGATATGCAAATATCATGCATACCGCAACAATCAGTACGGAAAATAATACTGTCTTTTTTATTCTTCTCATTCTTTTCCCTCTAAAATCTAAATTGCTCCGCTCCGGCGCGTATAATCTTGGACAGATTATACCATAACCACCCTTATTTGCAAGATACAACAAACACGAATATCTTGGGGGATCGCTGTTTTTTTTCGTGTATTTTCCCCGAAATCATTGATTGTCGGGAATCATTTTTATAAAAACGCTGCCAACACTGTGGTCAGAAGCATTGTTCCCACAAGAATAATAACGACTGCTGCCAGCACTTTTCTATTTTTCTTTTTTCCAAAATCGTACATATGAATTACCACACCTTTCTGTAAAACTCCCAACTGCTCCTTATATTACCATACATTCCGGCAAATTTCCAATAAATATCCTGTAAAATTTCTATCTATTCGCTACTTTCATTCAGAACCGCTCACTCGCTGAGCGGTTCGTGCACGCGCCATGCTGTTCACAGCATGTGTGCATCAGTTTTACGAAACTCCCATGCGGAATAGATTTATGGTGTTGCCGAAGCATGTAAGGCATGGGAGTTTTGTATCAGTTCAGACAGGTTTACGCATTTACTGCGTAAACCGTAAGAAAACGTGGAACAGGCAAGCATCCAGCCCCATCGCGTAGCGATTTTTATGGCTGGATGCACGTAACAGTGAAGGCATCCGAACTGTTACAAAAATTTTTCCAGGAAATTCTCTGTTTTATGTCTTTACTCCGCTCTTCCGCGATTTTGCTTCGGCATTCTGCCGTAGCCCGCAATCCACAAGTCCGTCAGCCGGGAGACCTCGTTCCTGGTCAGTTGATCCAGATCCGGCGGAACTTCCAGTCCGTGATAAGCCGCAAACTGCCGCAAGTTCTCCTTCTGATGTTCCGTGGCGGGAGTCACCTTCTTTGCCTTATATTGTAACGGCTTCGGCTCAAAGGCCGATGGATTTTCTGCACCAAACTTCGCTTTTAGTATTTCCATAATCTGCCACGTCTCCCAGGCGTCATCTAACGCCCGGTGGGCATTTCTTCTTACAATACCAAAATGGGTACAAAGACTTTCCAACTCTTTCTTTTGCTCTTTCGGCAAAAATTGGCGGGACAGCTTTAAAGTGTCCACTGCCCTCCTCTCGAAGGAAAAATTATGATTTACCGCCCACTGCTTTAAAAAGCTATAATCAAAAATAATGTTTTGGCCTACCAGCACGTCGTCGCCTAAAAATGCGAAAAATTCCGCCATGGCTTCCTCCGGTTGGCGCCCGGCCGCTGCCATCTTCTCCGTGATTCCGGTGAGTTGTATCACATCTTCGGACAGTTTCCTGCCGGTACAAAGCAGCGCTGTGCAGGTCTCTGCCGCCCTGCCGTTTCTCACCCGGACTGCTCCGGTTTCCAGTATCATATCCCGCTTCGCATTTAATCCTGTCATTTCCAGGTCTATTACTACATAATTATCCAGCATTTTTTCTCCAATTTAAAACCCTTTATAACTGTTCAGTACCTTCACTATTATAGCCACTCGCTAATTTCATGCACCGCCGCCTGGTGATCTAACGGGTCTCTTTTTGTGTAATCAAACAGTACAAAATATGCCGCGTCCTCCCGCTGTGGCAGAGCATCGATGGTTCGAACCAATTTCCCCGGGAAACGATAGAAAAACCGCTCCACGTGCGTCTGCTTTCCGTTTTGGCAATACTGCCGCGTTATGGTTTTCCACTCCGCCAAATCCGCCGCCCAGGACGGCCTGCTCTTTATGTTTTCCCGATAATACAAGTCATAGACAAGACTTTCCAGCAAAACAGGAACCGCTTCCGGTGCCGCTTCCCGGGCAAACTCCAGCAGGATTTCTGACCGGCGGATCCTGGAATGGCTCATGCCCAAATATCCGCAATACTCATAAAATTCTCCCAATTTCAGATACATTTCAAACGGGCTTTCAAACTGCGTTTCTAAAATCTTCATGGTGATTTCATACTGGCCACTGTTGTAATACACTTCCAGCATTTCTTCCACCCTCTGGATTTTTAACAGTTCCGAAAAATCCAGCCATTTTGTTTTCATCACCTCATAGGGTGCACTGCCACGGTAAAGCATATCATATTCCTTCGCATGCTCGTACATATAGGAGCCTTTGAGCACCTTTAGGAAGCCCAGCTGAAGCTGATTCGGCTTTAATGCGTAGATTTCGTCGAAGGAGTGGGCAAAGGTGGCATAATCTTCAAAAGGCAGCCCGGCGATCAAATCCAGATGGGCATGTATGTTATGGGCCTTTTGAATTTCCGTTACCGTCTCTTTCAGCCGGTCTAACTGCATGGTTCGGTGAATCTCCGCAATGGTGGCTTCATTGGTGGACTGCACGCCGATTTCCAGCTGCACCAGTCCAGGCCTTAAGCCTGCCAGCAGTTCCAGCTCTTCCTGATTTAACAGGTCTGCCGAAATTTCAAAATGGAAATTGGTGATTCCATTGTCATGCTCTGCGATAAAACGCCAGATTTCCATAGCGTGGGAATGACTGCAGTTGAAGGTGCGGTCTACAAATTTTACCTGAGGCACCTTTTTTTCTATAAAAAAGAGTAACTCGCTTTTTACCAGCTCCAGGCTGCGGAAACGCAGCTTTTTCTCCACCGAGGACAAACAGTAGCTGCAGTGGAAGGGACAGCCGCGGCTGGATTCATAATAAATAATCCGGTTAGTGAAATCCTCGATCCTGTCATAGCAGAAAGGAATGCTGCTCATGTCAAGCGGCGGCCGCTCTGCCGTGCAGACAATCCCATTTTCCTTCCGGTATGCGATGCCGGCGATTTTTGATAGTACGGTACAATGCGGTACATCAATTTTTTTTACCGTACTTTGGCCTGCGGCATAATATTCACATACCTCCAGAAAGGTCTGCTCTCCCTCTCCCCGCATCACCCCGGTTACTTCCGGGAACTCCTGCAGAAAAGTCTCCACCTCGTAGGAAACCTCAGGTCCGCCTACCCAGATGGGAACCTCAGGACACAATTTATGGTATTCCCGTATCAGTTCCGTCACATAGGCGATATTCCAGATATAGCAGGAAAAACAAAGCACATCCGGTTTTGCCTTATAAATTCCTTCCAGAATATCATCCAGCCGGTTGTTGATCGTATATTCCCCAATTACGATTTCAAGCGGCAATTCCCTGTTCCAATACCGGTTCGCATACGCCTGCAAACTATAGACCGCCAGATTGGAATGAATATATTTTGCATTGATTGCCGTCAAATAAATTTTCATGTTTCCCTCTCTTTTCTGTGCTTCTTAAAAAAGTACCGGAAGCAGTTTTTCTCCGCCTCCGGCAATTGTACATTTCTCCCCGGTCACCAACTGCAGACCATTTCCAGGGCTTATTCATCAAATTCTACCGTCACAAAAAAGCCTTTCGGTGTCTCTTTTACATCCACCACCGTGCCCTCTCTTGACTTGATTCGTTCACTGACCGCATAATTTGCAGACATAGCATATGCTTTTCCCAAGGTATAGTAATAAGAGCTGGGCAGCTTTCCCTCCGTAATCGGAAGCACATCTCCGATTTCCAGAAGACCGGTCCGCTCCATTTTAAATTCTTCTCTTCGCACCAGAATCGCCTCTCGTTTTTTTATTCGTCAACTTCCTTGTATTCCACTTCCAGCGCCTTTTCCATTTCTCTCACGGTCTTCGCCGCCTTTGCGGTCCGGTTTACAACCCACAAATCCGAAAGGCCATCATAAATCAGCCCCACGCCAATCACCTTAAGCGCCAGTTTTACCATACCAAATGCATTGACAATACATATAACGCCAAATGCAAGACTGATGGCCGCAATCAGCAGCATGCTCCACCATCTCCCGTAACCATTGTGTTTCGCTTCAAATGCCAGTTTGATATCCTGCATACCGTGAATCATCAGAATCACACCGATAACAATGGGAATCAGGCTTACAATACTTTCCGGTTTCGCAAAAATCCACAGGCCAACCAGTGCTGCAATAAGTCCCAGAACACCGGATAACGGGCTGTCCATTTTATTAAAAAAATACACCACAAGCTGTATCGCTCCAAAAATAATCATTCCCACAGCCAGGACCTTACACATTAAATCAATCGTCGTTGCCGGCCAGACAAAAATCACAACGCCCATCACAACACATAAAACTGCCGATAAAATCATATCTGCCTTTATTCTTTTGAACATCTCTTTCATTGCTTTCCGTTCCTTCCTACAATAATTGTGTTCATACATTAAATTTTCCAATGTTATTATTATACTCAATTTGGCGGAATACTTCTACCCTGTTTTTTAATTTATTGACAATCATCCGCCTTTTCTTGAAACGAATCTCCCCGCTGCCGGGTAGATTTCGGATTTACACCTGCCAGAAATGTGTTCCGTCGGACGCACAAAAAACAGAGGCACAGCTTTTCAATAAAAGTCATACCTCTGCTTCCATATTGCCTTATTACGTAACTGCTCCTATATGTTCTATGTTTTTATACCGCCGATACACCTGCCGGCGTGCTATGCAGTAAATGCATAGGTCTTCCCTGAACAGTTACAAAACTTTATACAATCTGATTCTTCGACACAAATACCGGGAAGGAATCCGTACCTTTCAATTCCTTTCCAGCTGTAATCTTCACGTTCTTATCGGAAATCAGATACTCCACCGATGCACCTTCGCCAATCACCGTATCCTGCATCAGAACACAATTCTTCACTTTGGCACCCTTGCCCACTTTCACGCCACGGAAGAGAACACTGTTCTCCACTTCACCCTCAATGACACAACCGTCCGCAGCCATGATATTCTTCACCTTGGCACCGTCGATATATCTGGTCGGGTTATCATCACGGATCTTGGTGTAAATCGGATTTCCCGCAAAAAGTGCATCCAGATTCGCCTCATCCAAAAGCTTCATATTCTCATCAAAATAGCTCTTCATGTCGCAGATACGGGCACTGTAGCCCTCGTATTTATAGGCCTGTACATTCAGCTTATCCAGCTGGGGAGCCAGAATATCCCGCTCAAAATATACCTGTCCGTGCACATATGCCTCATAAATCTGCCCGATCAGCAGCTCTCTCTCAATGACATAAATGTTCATAGAGAAATTCTGCACTCCGGTCTCCTGCGTATTGATCTTAATCTTCTTTACACGGCCATTCTCCAGATCAAAGGTGTAATACATATCTGTATCCATTAAGGAGTTAATGGTAACACCCGGCGGAAGCTCCTCTTCTTTATAAACAACGGTTACGTCTGCCCCGCTTTCCACATGTGTCTTGATCAGGGTCTTAAAATCAAAGTTCACCGCAATATTAGCATCGGACATAACCACATATTTTTCTTTCTGTTTTTTCAGAAAATTCATGATGCTCGCCAGAGCCTCAATACGTCCGTTGTATACCTTCACTGTTTTCTCCGCAAAAGGCGGTATAATGTTCAGACCACCATTTTTTAAAGAAAGATCCCACTCACGTCCGGCACCCAGATGGTCCATCAAGGAGTGATAATTCTCGCGCACGATCAGGGAAATATTATTGATTCCACAATTTGCCATGGAGGACAAAATAAAGTCCACCATACGGTAACGTCCTGCAAAGGGAATGGAGGCCATCAACCGATTGCTCACAAGCTGCGGAACCAGTGTATCATAACTGTTCGGGAAAATGATTCCCAGTGCATTTGCATTCGATTTTGCCATTATGCTTCACCGCCTTCCACATCACTATCAATCATGGCA
>JAGASC010000119.1 GCA_017621905.1 Roseburia sp. | reverse complement strand
GAACGTGTATTGCCACGGATGAGAAAATAGCAGAAATGGATTGCTGTCCTTGCATCTGTGAGGATGAGGACGACGAATACTGTCTTGGAAAAGATTGTGGATGGTATACGGATGTAGAAGATTAAAATTTGAGAGGTGAAACATGAAAAACGGAGAAATTGGAGGAACGTGTATTGCCACGGATGAGAAAATAGCAGAAATGGATTGCTGTCCTTGCATCTGTGAGGATGAGGACGACGAATACTGTCTTGGAAAAGATTGTGGATGGTATACGGATGTAGAAAATTAAAATTTAGGAGTGGTGAATATTGAAAAGAATTTTAGATGCATGTTGCGGAAGTAAGATGTTCTGGTTTGAAAAAGATAATCCGGATGTAGAATTTTGCGACATACGTGAAATGGAACGTACTGAATATTACCCAGAAAGGTACATAGAAATAAGTCCTGATACGGTATGTGATTTTACAGATTTGCCTTTTCAGAGCAACAGTTTTTATCTGGTGGTATACGATCCGCCGCACTTAGAATATGCCGGCGATACGTCAATCATGGCTTTAAAGTATGGGAAGCTAAAGGGAGACTGGAAAGCAATGCTAAGTAAAGGTTTTGACGAATGCATGAGAGTGTTGAAACCAAACGGTGTATTGATTTTCAAGTGGAGCGAGATACAGTTCCCGTTGAGCGTAATCCTTCCTCTTTTCAGCCAGAAGCCACTATTCGGGAATCGCTGTCGAAAGAGAGGAAATAAAACACATTGGTTATGCTTTATGAAAGATAACTAAACTGACATTTAACGCAGAAAGGGGATTTATGGATAAGACAAAGATTGATTGGTGTGACAGTACATGGAATCCGGTTACTGGCTGCCTGCATGGGTGTGAATACTGCTATGCCAGGGGAATTGCAAAACGCTTTTCTGGACATGGAGAAGATTGGTCAGATGAAAATATTCACATTTTGGACAAGAAGATTTATGGAGTGGAAGCGGAGAGGTCAGAGCCATATCCATATGGGTTTGAACCGACATTCATAGATATCGGCTTGATGAATATCTCCACAAGAGCGGCAGGAATATCTTTGTATGTTCTATGGCTGATCTGTTCGGGGAATGGGTGCCGGATTCGTGGATTGAAGAAGTATTTGAGGCTTGTAGGAGGGCTCCACAGCACAATTATCTGTTTTTGACGAAAAATTATTTAAGGGCAAGCAAATATAAGTTTGAAAAGAATTGGTGGATAGGAAGAACATTTACACATCAGGAACCTTGTGGAAATAGCAATAAAAATTTGTATCTTTGCTATGGAGACCCTTGGAGTACAGATATAACCAAGAGAGCAAACCAGTTTCTGTCATTGGAGCCTCTTTTAGGCGAAGTAACAGATTTGCCTTATTATGCACATGAATATGGATACAAATGGGTAATAGTTGGCGCAGAAACTGGAAACCGCAAAAGGAAGGTTATTCCTGAACGTGAGTGGATTGAAAAAATCGTGAAGGACTGTGCGTTTAGAAATGTTCCAGTATTTATGAAATCCAGTTTGACAGACATATGGGGAGAGCAACTGATTCAGGAATTTCCAAAGCAACTTATTCATAAAACGGGGATTTAGAGGAGGAAGTTATGAGTAAGAGAGCCAACAAACAAAACCGTGTGAGGGCGCAACTGCGTCCCCACAAGAGGGATGTATACAAGACTGTACCACAAAAACAAAAGTAATATAGAGCGGGCCGCAGATCAGCGGTCCGTGAAAAAAATAAGAACTGGTGTGCGAATATAAAAAATAAGCGGCAGAGCATCCGACCAAAGACTCTCTACCGCTACACATTAACCTGGGAGTATTATACCATACACTGACCTCCCAGGGCAACAAAATAACGGAGGTAAATTATGGATAATATCAATATCAAAAAGCAGGTAAAGGATAACATACTGATGTTTGTAGCGGATGCGGTGGACAAGCCGACATTGCAAATGCTGGATACGGCGATAGACGCCGAATTTGTCAAAGTGGAGATGCGGGAAATCACCACTCTGCCGGCGACGGTGGAGCGCACGATCGATGAGGAGAATAAGCGGATCCTCAACCTGTTTGTATTCAAAAAGGCCGATCTGGCCGAAGGCACACTGCAGGCATATCTGGGAGCGATACGGCGCCTGCTGACAACGGTGGACAAGGTGCTGACGGACATGGACAGCATAGACATAAATTATTACCTGCGGCAGTATGAGCGAGGGCACGAGAAGAAAAACCAGGCCAGCACGGTCAACAATGAGCGGCGCTTCCTTTCCGCCTTTTACACATGGATGCGCCTGGAAAAGATGGTCGCCGAGAACCCGGTCGAATCCATCCCCGCCAAAAAGGTGATCCGCAAGCCAATAGATCATTTCGCGGCCCAAGACATCGAGCGGCTGCGAGAAGGCTGCGTTGGCAAGACCGGACTTCGGGACAGAGCGCTGATCGAGGTGCTGCGTAGCACCGGCGCCAGAGTCGGGGAGATCGTAGAGATCACGCAGGACATGGTGGACTGGTCGACCGGGGATATCATGATCATCGGGGAAAAGGGAGGGCGGTACCGTGCAATATACCTGGATGTGCCAGCGCGCTATCACCTGCGCAAGTACCTGGATAGCCGCACAGATAGTAATCCATCGCTGTTTGTCTCTACCAAAGCGCCATATGCAACCTTACAAAGGGATGGAATCCGGGCAGCGCTGAAAGTTATAGCAGGGCGGGCCGGTGTTACCTGCAGGGTGTATCCGCATAAGATGCGCAAGACACTGGGTATGGATCTCAAAAACAAGGGCGTTGACATCGGCACGATCCAGGAGATACTGGGACACGCCAGCCCGGCAGTTACAGCGGAGTATTATGCCGAGAGCACACCTAACACATTGCGCGGAGTGCGCGAGCGCGCGGCATAAAGGAAAGGAGAGGCAAGTATGTTTAAAGAGGATTTTACACGGGAGTGGGAGCAGATGCAGGCGGCCTTTGATGTGCTGGCATCAGGACGGGGTTATATCGACCGGGTCAGGGGCCACGGAAAATATAGAAAAATGACCGTGGTGGGACCGCGGAAATATCAGCAGGGACCGGCAGCCGACAACCCGTTTTACTTTTTAAAGAGATAGGGAGGACATATGGAGGACAAAAATATATTAAGGCAGCTTTCATCCCTGCACCGTGAGCTGGATGCGGAGGAGCGCCGGATCGCGCAGGAGGAGGCAGAGCTTAAAGCAATGACTCCGACAAACAGAGAGGTGACAGACGTGGTGACCCGGGGCCGTCGAGGTAAAAAGCCGCTGGGAGTGTGCACGATCAGAGGAGACAATGACCACAGCGCCATAAATAAAAAGCGTAACCGGATCCGTGAGCGCAAGGCAAAAAAGGAGCTGCATGTTGTCGCATTGCAGGATATGATCATAGCGGCAGAGGAGTACATATACAGCCTGGAGGATAGCGAGTTGCGCAATATCCTGATGTGTTACTGCATCGACCGTATGAGTTGGAGAGAGGTGGCAATATCCATGGGTGAGGGATACACTGCAGAGGCGTGCAAACAAAAATATTCAAGATTTATGCGTGTCAAGTGAAAGTGTCACGTTTGTCACGCTGATCTGTGCTATAATTTAAAATGAGAAAAGTGTATCTCAAAAGACAGCCACTTTTACACCTCCTCCATAGGGCATCCGGTTTATTGCTGGGTGCCCTAAAATTATACAGAAAGGATGTGGCCGGGATGGCAAAGGGAAAATATGAATATTGGCTGACGCCCGAAGGCCTGCTAAAACTGGAAGCATGGGCGAGGGATGGCCTGACTGATGAGCAGATAGCTCATAACATGGGGATCGGTACAACAACCTTGTACAACTATAAGCGAGACCATACGGAGATTGTGGAGGCCTTAAAAAAGGGCAAAGAGGTCGTGGATATCCAGGTGGAAAATGCGTTGCTTAAGAGAGCGCTTGGGTACACATACAAGGAGGTCACAAAGGAACAGGTCCCCGCTACTGGAGAGATGATTATCACAAAAGAAGTAACAAAGGAAGTTCAACCGGATGTTACGGCGCAGATCTTCTGGCTGAAAAACCGGCGCCCGGATCGGTGGCGGGATAAGCAGGATATAGAACACAGCGGACAGATGGGAGGGGTGATGATTGTTAATGACATCCCCAAACCAGACACAGGTTAGACTGACAGACCTAATCGCTCCTTCGTTTTATGATCTCCACTGGGATATCATGGAGCACCGTCATACGCATTACAAGCTTGACGGCGGTCGCGGATCCACAAAGTCATCGTTTGTCAGCCTTGAAATAATTATTGGCATGATGCAGGACCCACGGGCCAACGCGATTGCAATGCGCAAGGTAGGCCGTTTTTTGGATGAATCAGTCTTCCAGCAGCTTATCTGGGCAATTAATGTGCTGGGGGTGGGTAGCAAGTGGAAGATACGCTATTCACCGCTTGGGCTGACATACATACCATTTGGTAATAAAATCATCTTCCGTGGGGCTGATGATCCGCAAAAAATTAAATCCGTGAAGCTGGCAAATGGATATTTTAAGTATATCTGGTTCGAGGAGCGCGCGGAGTTTGATGGAGAAGAGGAAGAACGAACAATACTCCAGTCGCTGATGCGTGGCGGTTCGGAGTATTTCGTTTTTTATTCATGGAATCCGCCGAAGTCGATGAACAATTGGGTAAATCAGGATATCCTTCAGAGCCGGGCTGATACCATCGTCCATCATAGCGATTACAGGACGGTTCCGCCGGAATGGTTGGGAGAGCAGTTCTTTGTTGAGGCAGAATCACTCAAAGAGACTAAGCCGAAAGCTTATGAGCATGAATATCTTGGAATTGCTACAGGAACCGGCGGCCAGGTATTTGAGAACGTTACAGTCAGGCCCATCACAGAGGAAGAGATGGCGCGTTTTGATCGGATTTATCAAGGGCTGGACTTTGGCTTCGGCGCCGATCCAGCGGCATATGAAAAGATGCATTACGACAGGACGCGGAGACGTCTTTTTTTGTTTGGAGAAATATACGGAGTAAGGCTGGGAAATACGAAACTGGCCGGGAAGATACGGAGCTACAATCCCCTTAACCGTACCGTAACCGCAGATAGCGAGGATCCTAGGGCAATAGCAGCATTAAATGAACTGGGACTACGTGTAATCGGGGCGAAGAAAGGCCCCGGATCGGTAGACTTTGGAATGGAGTTTCTGGCTGACGAATTAAACGAGATCATTATTGACCCCAAGCGCTGCCCGAATGCGGTCATAGAGTTCACCGGATATGAGTTGGATCAGGATAAGAATGGTAACTTTAAAGGCAGCTATCCGGATCGCGATAACCATACAATTGATGCTGTCCGTTATGCCCTGGAAGATGTTATGACAAGCAGGAAGGCAAAAGTTAGAAAGAAATCCGATTACGGATTACATTGAGGAGGTGGTTTTAATGTATATATACACGATGCCCCGAGATAACTGGGATGAAACCAGCCCGGATAAGCAGGCGATCCGTACGCTGATCACAAAACACCGAAAGGAATCGATCCGGCTGCATAAGCTCATGAGATATTATGAGGGACAGCACAAGATCCTGTCAGAAAGTCGGAAAACGAAACTGGTATGCAACCACGCGAAGGATATCAGCGACACCGCCAGCAGCTACTTTATTGGAAATCCGATTTCCTATAAGAGCGGAAATGACATATCTTTGCTGATGGACGCGTTCGAGCAGGCCGGAGCAGATGAAGCGGACGGTGATAATGGCCTGGATCTTTCCATTTATGGGCGGGCCTATGAATATATTTACCCAGAGGAGGGAGGAACAGACCTGATGGTCAAAAACCTGTCTCCAGAAAACACATTCATGGTTTACGATGATACCATTGAGCAAAAGGAATTATTTGCAGTCTACTATTATGCCAGAAAGGATGATTCCGACAGGAAACGGACTATTTATGTTGCTACGGTACTGACAGAACATCTGAAATGGGTGCTGAACATTGAAAATATAGACGGTCCACAGTCACTTCTTGAGGAACCGGCAGAGCACTTCTTTGATGGGATCCCAATAGTAGAGTACATGAATAATAAACTAGCGATTGGCGACTTTGAGCTGCAGATTCCACTGATCGATGCATATAACGCTTTGATGAGTGACAGGATCACTGATAAGGAGCAGTTCATTGATGCAATCCTGGCTATTTACGGTGCCATGTTGGGGGACCCAGACGCGAAAGATGAAGGGGGTAAGACGGCGAAGGAGAGGGTCAAAGATGACAAACTCCTGGAGTTGCCGAAGGATTCAAAGGCGGAGTATTTAACCCGGACGTTCGACGAACAGGGAGTAGAAGTCCTGAAAATGGCAGTGGAGCAGGATATTCATAAGTTCTCTCACATTCCCTGCATGACGGATGAGTCATTCGGCGGTAATGTCTCTGGTGTTGCCATGGAATTTAAACTCTTGGGCATGGAGAACATCACGAAGATTAAAACACGGTATTACAAAAAAGGGCTGCGGAAACGTCTCCGCCTGTTTGCCGGATGGTTGAATAAGAGCAAAGCCATTGTGGTAGACGTAGCCGGGATTACACCAACATTTAGCCGGGCGCTTCCCAAAAACCTGCTGGAGATCAGCCAGATTGTTGCCAACCTATGGGGTAAGGTTAGCAGGAAGACTCTTCTATCCCAGGTCCCGTTTGTGGATGATGTGGATGCAGAATTAAAAGCAGTTGAGAAAGAATCAGAGGAAACGTTAAAACAGCAGCAGTCTTTATTCGGAATAGGAGCAAACGATCAGCCGCCGGATGAAGATCCCAAAAAGGATGATATAGATGAGTGATTTGTCCTACTGGGAGCGCCGCAAGGCGCAGAGAATGTTTGAGTATATGGAAGAGGCAGAAAAGGCCGCCGCAGAGATCAGGAGTGTCTACCTTAAAGCCTCAAGATATATCAGCCTTGAGTTGGATCAGATATTCGGGCGCTACCGGAACAAACACGGCTTGTCCGAAATCGAGGCAAGACGGCTGATAAATACGCTGCATGACAAAACCTCTATCACAGAGTTAAAGGAGGCTCTACGGGGCAATAACGCGGCCAAGGACATACTGGCAGAGCTGGAAAGCGCTGCATATCGGTCCAGAATGGAGCGATTGGAGCAGCTGCAGGAACAGCTGGACCGCACTATGCAAACGGTGTATCAGCAAGAAAAACTGCAGAGCACAAGCCATTATGTCGATCTTGCCGGCGAAGCTTATTATAAATCCATCTATGACATACAGAGGCGCACCGGTTACGGATTCAGTTTCGGCATGATTGATCCCAAAACAATAGAGCGCGTCATAAACAGCAAATGGTCCGGCGCCAATTACTCCACACGTATCTGGCATAATACAAGTGCGCTTGCCAAGGATCTAAAAGAGGAGATGCTTGTCAATCTGATTTCCGGACGTACTGACCGGGAAGCAGCAGAGATAATCCAATATCGGTTTGCCAGCGGGGCCAGTGAGGCGCGACGCTTAGTCAGGACAGAGAGCTGCAACCTGGCAAACCAAATGGAGATAGAGTCATACAAGGAATGCGACATTGAGTATTACCGATATGTTGCAACCTTGGACCTGCGAACGTCAGAAATTTGTCGGCAGCTGGATGGAAAGCGCTTCCCGGTGTCAGAGCAGCAGCCGGGGCTTAACTGTCCCCCTATGCATCCCTATTGCAGATCTACCACTATCTGCGACATATCGGACGAAGAATTGTCGCAGATGAAGCGCCGAGCCAGGGATCCGGTTACTGGTAAGACACATACCGTTCCGGCCAGTATGACATATGAGCAGTGGTATAAGCAGAACGTGTCAGGGAATCCGGCCGCACGACTAAATGAAAAGAAATTGAAGAATCTGTCTGCGGATCGGCGTCAGTATGCACAGTACCGGGAACGCCTGGGAGATAAGTATCTTCCAAAATCACTAGATGACTTCCAGAATCTAAAATACGGGCAGGGGGATGAATACGGAATACTAAAAGCCCAAGTAAAAGGTATGTCATACTATGATAAAGCATTACGTGCGGAGCTAGAGATTTCTAAGACTGTTAAATCAATTGCCGATATGCATGAAATGGATATGGCGGGATTCGAATATCGGTTAAAAGGGAAAGATTCATTTTTGCGGAAGATAAGAAGCAATTATGATCCCGCGGGAAATGTATATGAAGTAAAAGACATCATCCGCTTTACCTATACCGCAGATCCGCAATATCTGGCTGAAAAAACCTTGAAATGTATTGATGCCTATGCAGAAAAAGGATATAATACAATTGAGGTAAAGAATTACTGGTTAAATAGGAGAAATCCTTATAATGGTATAAACACAGTATTAAAAACGCCTGATGGGCAAAAATTCGAGTTGCAGTACCATACTCCAGAAAGCTACTCCGTGAAAGACAGCATGCATGCTGATTATGAAAAATGGAGAGTCTTGGATCCAGCCAGTGAAGAGGCAAAAGCGATGCGAAAGAAGATGTTCGAGCAATCGCAAGGAATGCAAGTCCCTGAAGGGATAGAAAGGGTGAAGTGAGATGGAAGTTTCATATTACCATATAACGGACCTTAACCGGATCGGAAAAGAAGAGGATTATGTACCATATCTCTATGACCCACAAAATGGATGGGCGGTTGATCGCAGCAATATTCTTTCTGACCGACTATTCGGGTATGATGGTGACCAGATAGGCAGCACAGATATGCAGGACAGAATAAAAGAAATAACTCAAACAGAAGCAGAGGAATTGATAAACGCACTGTAATGCCGCCAGCCAGTAAATGCTGGTGGTATTTTTGTATGCTGAATGAGGAGGTGATCCAATTATCTCCCTTTGGGCGGCGGGGTGAAGCGGCTCATAGTCCTAAAAAGTTGTAGGTTAGTCATAGATTAGTCATAAGCACGCAGGTTATCCTGGGTGTTATTTTTATGCTCCGAAACGAGGATAAACTACAGCAACGGCCTGGGCGCTGAACGGGCTGGGGCGGAAAGGATAGAAATTATGAGAAAGACGACAACAAAGTATTACAAGATGAATTTACAGCTTTTTGCAGAACTGGATGCAGATCCATCTCCTGCACCAGAGACAACACCAGCATCAAATCCTGAACAGGAACCTGCTCCGCAGAGTTTTGATGATATCCTAAAAAACAAGGATTATCAGGCGGAATTTGACCGCAGAGTACAAAAAGCTATTGGAACAGCAAAGGATAAATGGCAAGCGCTGATAGATGATAAGCTTTCCGAGGCCGATAAATTGGCAAAGATGAATAAAGAGGAAAAGGCGGAGTACCTGCGACAGAAGCAGGAAAGGGAATTAAATGACCGGGAAGTGGCGATCACACGCCGTGAACTGATGGCAGAAGCGAAGAACACACTTGCAGAAAAGAAGCTGCCTGTGGGGCTTGCAGAGGTACTTAATTACACTGATGCGGATTCATGTAACAAATCCATGGCTGCGGTAGAAAAAGCCTTCCAGGAGGCGGTACAAGCTGCTGTGGAAGAGAAACTGAAAGGCGGTACACCGCCAAAGAAAGCACCATCAAACGAGGAAAAAGACCTTGTAAAGCAGGTTGAAGACTTGATGATGGGATTATGAGAAAGGATGAGAAAAGACTATGGCAATTAACACATTAGCAACAGCAACACTTTTTATGAACACCTTGGATAAGGTGGCAATCCGTGAGGCCGTTACAGGCTGGATGGACGCGAATGCGGGACAGGTAATCTATAATGGAGGAGCCGAAGTAAAGATTCCAAAGATGAGCGTACAGGGCTTAGGTGACTATGACCGGGACAACGGATATCAGCAGGGCGGTGTAACGCTGGAGTATGAGACCCGTAAAATGACGCAGGACAGGGGCAGGAAATTCCAGCTTGACCCGATCGATATCAACGAGAACAACTTTGTCACAACCGCAGCGGCTGTTATGGGCGAGTTCCAGCGGATGTATGTGGTCCCCGAGATTGATGCTTACCGTATCTCAAAGATCGCAACAGAGGCAATTACTGCAAACAAAGCGGGAATGGTATCTTATGGCTATACTCCGGGGGCAACAGGCACTTCTGCACTTCGTAAGATCAAGGAAGGTATTAAGGCTATCCGGGAACTGTACAATGGATCTCTTGTGATCCATGCCACTCCAGATATGATAATGGAACTGGAAATGGAACTGTCCGGAAAGATCACCAACACTACATTTTCCAAAGGGGGAATCGATACCCAGGTGCCGGCGGTAGACGGTGTGCCGATTGTATCCACGCCTTCAAACAGGATGTATACAGCAATCACCATTTATGACGGTAAAACCGAGGGACAGAAGCAGGGTGGCTATGCGAAGGGAACCACAGCAAAGAATATTAATTTCTTTATCTGCCCACGGACTACGCCGATTGCAGTGACCAAACAGGATATCATGCGTATCTTTGACCCAACCATCAACCAGAAGCTGAACGCCTGGCAGATGGACTATCGTCGGTTCCATGATATCTGGGTTCTGGATAATAAACTGGACAGCATATATCTTAACATCAAAGATGCGGCCCCGTCTGCATAAGGAGGATAACGTATGATATTAAAAAGGGGTAATGTGGAGCGGATAGCCGAAGATGATGCGATGATCCGCAAATTCATGGCAGACGGATTTAAGCCGGCTGGAGGAGATATAGCGGACACCAGACCGGAAGCTGCCAAGTCTATATCGGATATGTCCATTGGAGAGCTGAAAGCCATTGCTAAGGAAAAGGGCATAGAGAGCGCGGGATCACTAAAAAAGGATGAACTGCTGGCTGTCCTAAAGGATGTGAATTTAGATGACTGATCTCGAAATACTGAAAAAACTGACTGGGGAGAGCGATGACGTATTGCTCTCCCTTTTGCTATCCGATGCCGAGGAATTTGTTCTGTCTTATACAAAACGAACGGAACTTCCTGATATTTTAAAAAAGACGGTTCGAGACTTGGCGATTAATGCCTTAAACCGGATGGGAACTGAAGGGGAATCCGGGAGAAGTGAGGGCGGAGAAAGCTACAGTTTTGATGCGGCGCCTAAGCAGATATTTGATGTGCTGAACCGTTACCGATTAATCGGAGTGGGAGGCAGATGCTATGAGGCTAAAAAGAAGCAGACTGAAATGGTACAGCCATAGAAAGGCAGTGCCATATAAGGACAATGAGGGAAGTTCTGGTATAGAATATGGTCCTCCCTCCTCTTTTATGGCGGAAGTGTGGCCTGCCGGCGGGAAGGTGCAGGCGGAAATGTATGGGCAGCGGTTGACACATATATATAACTGCCGCATACAGGGAAAATACCAGACTCATATAGAGAATGGGATCGTTCATTATGATTTCGATACATTTTCTATTGCTGAAACGGATGGTATATG
>JAGASC010000118.1 GCA_017621905.1 Roseburia sp. | reverse complement strand
GCATATTTTTTGTATGAATGGAGTCGTCAAAGGCTTGCTTTAACGTACTGATATTATGTATTTTATAGGAATTATTCTGGGTAATGTGCTTCATCAGGTTGCTCAAGGGCACATATGTCACTCTTAAGGCAAAAAATACAAGTATTATATCCACAAGGAAAAAAAGGAATGTAATAATGTATGTCTTTTGTAAGCATTTCATTATATAATCATTCAGGTATGATTTGTTGATACAAACAGAAATTTTCAATTTTGGGTTGGATGTCTGCAGTAAGTACAAGTCGTTTTTGCTGTCCAATTCGATGAAACTATTTTCTGGGATTTCCAAGGAGTGAAAATCCACGTTGCCAAGGATGCTGGTATCCGTGGAGTAGACAAGGTTGTTTTGACAGACGAATCCCATAGAGGAGATTTCCTGCACGGTGTATAAATTCAATAATGTTTTGAGAGATATCTCGTTTAGAATATACAACGTCCGATAGTTCATGGAATAATGGGGACAAAGAAAAAGGTACAGTGTATCTGTACGGCTCTGCAAAGGATAGATTGTATTATCATAAATAGTTTCTGTGAGTAGTTCCTGTGGAATTAAAATATCGCCGTTGGAGGTTTTTATATAGTAATTTCCATCACCACAGTAACAAGCTGAGTTTGATGCTAATATGTCACAATTCTTAATGTCGATATAGATAATGCTGGAAATGAGAGCATCAGCATTTGACAGTTTCTTTAACTCGTTGACCGCCACATAACGCTGATAACTGCTATCCACGTAACGCGCATTGATTAAATGAGTATTATTGTTGATAATATCATCCATTCGCTGTATATCTGAAAAGTGTTGAGATACGGCGGCAGAGCAATTGCTGATTTTTTGCTCCACTTCTTTTTTGTAGGTATGCGTATACTCATTCTTCAACTGGAAGTTTAAAATGAAGTGGAATCCAATAAAAGATACCAAGAGCACTGCCAAATAAGACATCAGATATCTTATTAACGTTGATTTCTTAACTCTCATACTTCTTACCTTGTGTGATGTTTTTAGAAGCAAAAACATCATATTCCTTTCATTTTTCTTGAAACGTGATTTCATACGAATCAGATGTAAAAAGTCCTTATATGTGATTTAATAGTATCACATGTTCTTCGAAACTTGCAAATGATTTCAGGACGCAAATCTTAAGACAAAGGGGATAAATAATGCTTCTTGTTTTTTTGTATGCCGCTATCATATACTTTGCTTGGATAAAACATCCCAAAATAATTTAAACACGGAGGAAAATGTATGAGTGAGAAAATGAAAAAGAAAAAGTTAATGAGTATCCTGTTGGCACTGACGATGATTTTTGGTTTAGTGGCCTGCAAAACAGTCGACCAGGTTGATGATTCGTCTGATGTGCTGGTTGATGAATCTACGGAGAATAGTAATGATGCTGCCGTCTCCGACACGTTGGATGATTCCAATGAGCCGGAAAGCATCCAATTCCCGCTGGAAGAACCCTATACCTTTTCTATGTTCTCTGTTGTCAATGAAGGCGTTGAGCTTGGCGATTGCCTAGCCTTCCAGGAAATTGTGAAGAATACGAATGTGCATTGGGAGGTTCAGTCTGCACTGGGGGTTGAACTGGCTGAAAAGACCAGCCTGCTTCTGGGCAGCGGACAGTATCCCGATGTGTTCTTCCGGGCGAATTTGACTACCGACCTGGTGAATAAATATGGTCCTCAGGGTACACTTATTCCACTGAATGAATTGATTGAAGAGTACGCACCGAACTTCAAAACTGAGCTTGACAGCCGTCCTGGTGCGGTTGATGCAATTACTGCCCCCGATGGCAATATCTATGCACTGCCTATTCTTGTTCGAGCCACAGGCAGTTGGATTAACTCCTTTGTCAACGAACCCTGGCTTGAGAAGCTGGGCTTGGAAATGCCAACGAATCTGGATGAGTTTTATCAGATGCTGGTAAAATTCAAAACTGAGGATCCTAACGGCAACGGGCTGGCGGACGAAATTCCCTTTGCCTGCACCCAGGATTTCCTGTATTATTTTTTGCCTAACTTTGACATGAAGATTGATTCTACTAACGGTGCATACAATATGGCTGAAATTGATGGAGAATACCAGTTTATATATTCCAGTGAAAACTACAAGGACTTTCTGGAATATATGACTAAACTCTATGATGAAGAATTGTTAGACCAGAACACCTTCATTCAGGATGGTGAGCAGATTCACGCGATAGGAGCCTCCGGTGATACCATTGGCTACTTCTTTGACCTGGCCTCTTATTTGACTGTCGGGCGTGAGAGAGATGCAGATTTCCCGCGGGTTCCTGTTTTTGCAGAGAATGTTTTGCCTTTCTCCACCGGCGTAGGTTATGGCACGTTCGCAATTACTGATAAGTGTGAGCATCCTGAAATTGTCATGGCCTGGATTGATCAGTTCTATACACAAGAAGGCGGTGCTTATGTGTTCATGGGTGTAGAGGATGTCAGCTATAAGGTAAATGAAGATGGTACTTGGGAATGGATTGTTGGCGATTATGCTGACACTTCCGCTTTACGTGCAGCAGCCACGCTGAATGGTGGTGCTTTGCCTCCCGGACTGCAGCCGGATTTGTGGTTTGAAAATAAGGATGATGTCAATGAGTATAAGTTCCAACATGACATTCCTACTGATTCTGAAATCAACAAGGAAGGTTTCCCCGCATTGAAACTTACTGAGAGTGAAATCGAGGAACTGGCAACGATTAATGCCGACTTGACACCTTATATTAAACAGTATCAGGCACAGGTTATTACCGGTGAACTGGATATGGAATCCAGCTGGGATAATTACATAGATACGATGAACCAGATGGGACTGTCTCGCATGGTGGAAATTGTTCTTGCTGCTTATAACAGTGCGTCTTGACAGAAAAGTTAAGCTATTTACACAAAAGAGCAAAGGGGACATTTGTCCTCTTTGTGTTTTTTTTATGGTTTATATGAATATGAAATGGAACTTTGATTCCATCAAAGTATGTTCCGTTGTCAATAGGAATGGAGGAAGTGTACGATGAAATTCCCAAAAAAATCGCCAGCTAACAGTTTGAGAAAGAAACCACGCTTTATACACTTGCTGGGGAAAGAGATAAGGAAGAATTATATTTTATATATTATGATTGCACCGGTTGTTGCATATTATATAATTTTTCACTATTGGCCGTTGTATGGTCTACAGATTGCTTTTAAGGATTTTATTCCCAAGCAAGGATTTTGGAGGAGTCCGTGGGTGGGCTTTAAGCATTTCGAGAGATTTTTTAGCGGATATAATTTTTGGACGCTCATTGGCAATACTTTGAAGTTGAGCATCTACGGTTTATTGGCTAGTTTCCCAATACCAATTTTCTTTGCACTCCTTTTGAATTACTTGCCCGGAAAAAAATTTGGAAAACTGGTGCAGATGGTGTCATATGCCCCCAATTTTATTTCTATGGTTGTGCTGTGTGGTATGGTTAAAATATTCTTTTTTCCAGAGACGGGAGTAATCAATCAGATCATTATGGCATTGGGAGGGGAATCTGTGGATTTTCTTTCCAGGCCAAAGTTTTACCGATCATTATTTGTGTGGTCCGGTGTATGGCAAACTATGGGTTTTTCAGCCGTTATGTACATTTCCGCACTGTCTGGCGTAGATTACGAAATGCACGAGGCCGCAATTATTGACGGCGCCAGTAAATGGCAGAGAATCCGTTACGTTGATTTGCCGTCTATTAAGCCGACGATCATTATCATGTTGATTTTTGCATTGGGCGGAATTATGGGTGTAGATTATCAGAAGTCGCTGCTGCTGCAAAATTCGCTGAATATGCCTGTTTCGGATGTTTTGTCGACCTATGTGTACAGGGTTGGGCTGTTAGACAGCGACTATGGATATTCCACCGCGGTTGGTTTGTTTAATTCTGTATGCAACGTTATATTACTATTGACATCCAATGCAATTGTTAAAAAGAAAACATCTACAGGATTGTGGTAAGGGGGAAATTGATTATGAAATATAAAGAATCCATAAAACACTTTTTTCGGCAATCCAAAAGCGATATGTTGTTTGATATTTTTAATGTTACCCTGATGGTTTTGCTGCTGATTATTTTTTTGTGGCCGCTTATCTTTGTGTTGAGTGCGTCTGTAAGTGACCCGGCAGCAGTAATTACCGGAAAGGTGCTGTTATTGCCAGTGGAGATTAATTTGGACGGTTATAAGGCTATTTTAGAATACGATGAAATTTGGATAGGTTACAAAAATACAATTGTGTATACTGTAGTGGGCACAATTGTAAATTTAATAATGACAATCTGTGCGGCATACCCGCTTTCCCGCAAAGAATTTGCAGCTGGAAATTTTCTTACGGCAATGTTTATGTTCACAATGTTCTTTTCCGGTGGTTTGATTCCAACCTATTTAGTTGTTGTGAAATTAGGGTTGATTGACACCATTTGGGCTATGATTTTGCCGGGGGCAGTATCTGTGTTCTATGTAATTATTATGCGAACCTATTTCCAGACAAGCATTCCGCAGTCTCTATATGAGGCAGCTGAATTAGACGGCGCCAATCCAGCACAAATTTTAATGAAAATTGTTCTTCCGCTTAGTACACCTATTATTGCAGTAATGGCCTTGTACTATGGAGTCGCACATTGGAATAGCTTCTTTGATGCAATGATCTATATGGTGAGTCCTGAAAAATACCCGATACAGATGTTTCTACGGGATATTTTGATAGAAAATAAAGTTGATCTGAATATGATTGGACTGGATCCGGCACAAGCAGAGGCGAAGCGGCAGTTGGCAGAAACAATAAAATATGGAGTAATTGTAGTCGCCTCTGTTCCGATATTGTGTTTCTATCCATTTGTGCAGAAATACTTTGTAAAGGGGGTGATGATTGGTGCTGTGAAGGGTTGAACGTAAAAAACAGGGTAACTGTTCAGGTCAGGTCCATGCATTTACTGCATGGACCGTGAGAAAACGTAGAGTTTGCAGGAGCAAGCCCCCATCGCGGAGCGATTTTCATGGGCTTGCGGTCGTAATTATGAAGGTACTGAATAATTACAAAACAGGAAAGAATGTTAATGGTTTCGTTAGAAAGGAGAATAGGATTATGATAACAGGGCAGACAAGTACCGTAGCAATTACAGCAGAAATGCCGGAATTTATGCTGTGTAATTTTGAATCCGGAGCAGAAGGTTTTATCAAATCGGACTATGTGGTTGGGTTGTCTATCACAGATTCTGCACTGAGTGTTTCCTCACCTGTCATGGGGAGTAGAATGCTCGAACTGGAATCAGATTATGTATCTGGACAAACATGGAGAATTATTTCAAAAACACTTCCACATTCCATAGACATTTCAAAAGTCCCGTTTTTCTTGGGATATTTTGCGTCATACGGAGTTGATGACGGTAAGATTGGGCTCAAGCTCAGCTTTTTCGATTCCGAAAGTCATTCTCTCACGGAGATCCTTGAGATATCTGCAAACACATGGAATAAAATCAAGATCAACCTGAGCAATTGGCAGTATAAGCATGATTTGAAGAAAATCGAGATTGCCTTCCGGTCATCCACGTATGCGAACGAGTGGCATTCCAGGCATCAGGTAGATGCAATCGGATTCACATCGTATTATGATTGGAATTTCGATGGGGATAATGATTTTGGGGGCTGGCTAATGCAGAATAATGTGTCCGGAACAGTTGCAGAAGGAATTTTAGTTACTACTGTAACCGGCACAGACCCGTTCATTGCAAACCATAATGTCTTTGTAGATGCCGGACAGGTTAAATACATCAAGCTGCGGATCAAAAATAATTCTGCAGGCAGCGAAGGTGCTGTATACTGGGCAACAAGTACTGCAGGCTGGGATGCCAGCAAGCGGGTGTCGTTTGCCGTGCAGCCAAATGCTGCTGAGTACCAGGATATCATAGTTGACATGAGCGTTTCCAATGCGTGGACAGGTATTGTACAGGATATTCGTTTGGATTTGCCTGAAAATAATGCTGCCTACGGTGCCACTGTCAACTTTGAGTCTATTACACTGGCAACAAGGGCATCTTCTGTAACAGGAGCGATTTCTTCTATAGAGGCTACGGAAACTGCAATAATTATTCAAGGACAGGCTGCTTGTACGGAGACAAAAACATTGTCTCTGGTAGAACTACAGCCGTATGAGGAGTTTAATCCGAATAACTTTACACCGTCGGCAACGGTAACGCAACAAAGCGGTGCTGCATCGTTCACAATGACTCTGCCGCGCTATAACGGTCAGATGGATCGGATTTATTCTAAGTTCGTTGTTGTTGTGGATTCGATTTCTTTGAATGCACCGCAATATGTAACAGTATACCCCACTGGAATCAATCAATATCCTTATCCGACAGTTCCGTCCATAAAAGGGTTGCAGGTTCAAATGCCCGATGATGCCAGTCTGTTGGGCATTAACCATGCCGCATTGAACTGCTCCCTCAGCGAACTGTTTTATAAAAATGCGGAGGTGGCACCAAACAATACAATATCTTACAATTTTGAGGGTGATACCTATTACTTGAATAAAGGCGCAATTGAAGCCCTGGATTTGGATATTAAATCCCTCTCTGACGATAAGGTGAATGTCACGCTTATCCTGTTTTACATGGGTTCTCTGGTGAATGATGCCTATCCTTATGAAATCACGCGACATCCAGACTATATCGATGGCGCTGGTGCGGCTTTTAATACAACAGATAGAGCCGGAATGCAGTATTGGAAGGCTGCATGCGAATTTTTGGCAGCCCGGTATACGCGGACGGATCAACAGTATGGTCGGGTTTTGAATTATGTGGTCGGTAACGAGATATGTTCGGCAGGCGTATGGCATGACACAGGCAATAAGCAAATTAATGAATTTATTGATGATTACGGGCGGACATTCCGGATTGCCTACACTGCCATGCGGAAATATCAGGCCAATGTGCGGCTCCATATTTCCCTTGATAATCACTGGAATGCTATGTATCGGCCAGAGGAGCCGCTTAGATATTACACGGGCAAGGAGGTAACTGATTTCTTTAATTCTGATATGGTGCTCCATGGCAATATCCCCTGGTGTATAGCCTACCATCCATATCCGACAGATATGCAGGATCCGTATATTTGGAGAGACACCGTTCCAACTGATGATTTTAACACGCAAAGAATCACCTTTAAGAATCTACAAGTGTTGCCCGCTTACTTAAACCAACAGCAATTCTTGTATAATGGACAATTGCGAAGCATTAACCTGACGGAACAGGGCTTTACTTCGACAGACCCCTATGATCTGCAAAGCCAGAAAGTGCAGGCTGCGGCATATTGTTATGCCTACTACAAGGCCAGATTTACAGCAGGTATTGAATCTTTTATTTACCACCGGCATGTAGATTTTACCGGTGAAGGTATTTGGGTTGGCCTTTGGAATAATGTATCGGGAAGCTATGCACCCAACCAACCTTTTGGGCACAAGTACATTTACGATGTATTTCAAAAAATTGATACAGCGTATTCCACAGAAGTATCGGCATTTGCGCTGCCTATTATTGGTGCAGATAGCTGGAGTGATGTGATTTCGGGCTTTGATCCGAGTGTATTGAATGAAATGCCGACACCCCAATATACGACATTAAGTGCTGTTTCGACGATTGCCCCGTCTGTTTTGGTGTCAGATTTTGAAGGGTCGGAAGACGGTTGGTATAAAGGCCCGTTTTCAACCGGCGTTAATTGCGTATCCACTTTTTCCAATCTGCCATGCACAGCGCATCACGGCAGTTATGCGTTGGAAAACACCTTTAAGCTTATGGCGCCGGCTGGTGGTGCAAAGGGGAATGCGGGCTTAACCAAAGTGTTTAGTCCCGCTGTCAACGTGACAGAGGCTCCCGTATTACAGTTAGCGATCAACTCTTATGGAGCATTAAGCGGAGCCAGTAATTATTACGTGAAGATAATCGTTTACAGTGGATATCAAGCCATCATTGGAACAGGAACGATGAGCCCAGATAAATGGAATTGCTTTGCTATGGATTTAAGCAATTGGAACTATAAGAATTCCATTGATAAGATTAAAGTGTGGTTCAGTACGGACTCGTCTTCTGAGTGGATTGCGGCATATCAAATTGACTATGTCGGTTTTGCGCCTAATCCAGAATAATTTTGAAAAATCATTGACAATCATTTCAAACAGAATCCATTTCTGGCTAGCGTTGTATTTTACCCCGACATGTGGTACAATCTACGTTATAAAAAAGCGCGCTTGGTAACTTTAAGGTCAGGACTACGCATATACGGAATTGTTACCTTTTTGTAACTATCCCGCATGCTTGGGCAACTGGATTTTATATGCAGCTGAGCAAGCATGAAACAGTTACGAGAGCGCGTAATATAGAAAGAACGGAGAAAAACAAATGAATAGTGTTCAGGCAAAGTTGGCAGAAATCGGTGAAATATTTCGGCTGAATGGAAAGATATACGCTTTCGACGTAGTTTCCAACGGCAATATCAACACTACATACTCTGTGAAATTCAGACGATTTGACGGTTCCATCAGATCCTATATTATCCAGAGAATCAACGGCTACGTTTTCAAAAATCCCGTTGAAATCATGTCCAATATTGAAGGTGTTACGAAGCATCTTAGAAACAAAGCAATTGACGGAAGAGTTGCGCTTCATTTCCACCATACGGAGGACGGAAACAATTACTATCTCGATGAAGAGGGAAATTACTGGAGAGTTATGACCGAGGTTGATTCTGATACCTTTAACATCAGCAATGACCTTAATATTCTCCGCAACGCAGGAAAAGCCTTCGGTGAATTTCAGATGCAGCTGTCCGATTACGACGCAGAATCCCTTTATGTGACGATTCCAGACTTCCACAACACAAGAAAACGTCTGGATAAATTCTTTGAGGACGTAGAAGCAGACCCCTGCAAAAGAGTCTGCGAAGTAATGCCGGAAATCGACTTCATCCGCTCCATGCGGAAGTTTTCCTGCAAGCTGACAGATCTTCAGGAAGCTGGCAAGGTTCCGCTCCGCGTGACGCACAACGATACGAAAATCAACAATGTACTTTTTGATAAAAAAACAGGCGAACCGCTGGCAGTCATCGACCTTGACACCGTTATGCCCGGTCTTGCCATGCACGATTTCGGCGATGCCATTCGTTTTGCCGCAAATACCGCAGCAGAAGATGAGCCGGATCTGACCAAGGTGTCTCTTGACCTTGAAAAGTTCCGTGCATTCTCCGAAGGTTTCATCGGTCAGACCGCAGGAGCACTTACCGAAATGGAAATCGGGACAATGGCGCTTGGGGCATTGTCTATCACAGTGGAGCTTGCTTCCCGTTTCCTTGACGATTACATAACCGGCGATAAATACTTCAAGACAAATTATGAAGGACACAATCTTGTCCGTGCAAGATGTCAGTTGAAGCTGGCTGAGGATATGTGGGATAAATACGAGGAGATGGAACAGATTGTCAACACAATTGCGAAAGAGGCAGTAAGTTCTTAATACAGAATACAAGAGTACAAAGAAAGGAGCTGGCAAAATCATTTTTGCAGCTCCTTTTGTGGTTTATATTTATATGTACAGGATTTGTAACTGTTCAGGTCAGCCCTATGCATTTACTGCAT
>JAGASC010000117.1 GCA_017621905.1 Roseburia sp. | reverse complement strand
GGGAACGAGAAAAATCCCATATAAAGTGGAAGTCAGAATCAGCCCGCTCTCAGAGGAACGCTGTCAGAACATTATAGAAAAATGTTCCACAAAGCTGGAGAACGTGGAGCGATTGATACAAGGGGATTTTCCCGAGGATATGAAAATACTTTTCGAGGGAAATGGCGGATTATTCCCGGAACCAAAAGAAATCAGTTTTAACTGCAGTTGCCCGGACTGGGCACTGATGTGCAAACACGTAGCGGCGGCGCTTTACGGTGTGGGCGTGCGTTTGGACGAACAGCCGCTGCTCTTTTTCGAACTGCGCGGTATCGATTTTAACCGCTTTATCGATGTGACCCTTGCGAATAAGGTGGAGAGCATGCTGAAAAATGCGGATAAACCCAAAAGTGACCGCTTGATAGAGGAAAAGGATTTGACGAAATTATTTGGTGTTTTGTAGAACGAATATCTTCGTGACGTTGAAAAAAGCTTATGAGAAGTTTTGCACGCTTCTCATAAGCTTTTTTAATGCAATAGGAAAGTGCGTCCTATCGCATAAAAACCTTTCGGGTAAAGATGCGCAGCTTTGGCGCATCAGAAGTTAAGCGTGGATCACTGTAACAGGTTTTACGGTAAAGCAAAACTGAATCTGTTTCTCTTTCAGCCTGTAGGCTTCTTCCAATTCCGGTCCGCAGGAATTAGATCCGATACCGGAAACCTTATAGTCAATCCGCAGATGCGTTTTCCCATCCGCAGAAAGTTCATCGGTATGCTCTGCCTGATATAGTGCAGCGATACTGTATTTTGATACATTTGCATCAAAGCCATCCCGGGACAAAAATTCCAATTTGCCTATTTTAAGCATTTTTACCTGATTGTGGTTTCCATGTTCCTGTGGGCGGACATAGTTCACATATTCCTGTTCCGTATCACTTGTGTACATACCCATCTTTGCAGCATGACACATATCACAATAACTCTCTAACGGTCCCTGCCCATAATAAGTAAAGGCATTTGTCTTTTCCGGAAGTTCAAATTCAAAGCCAAGTCTTGGAAGCCAGATCGCATCTTCCCTTACATTTCCGTTCAGACAAAAATCAATCTGTCCGTTTTCCGTTATTTTTACGGTAAGACTATACTTGATAAAAGGACTTCTCGAAACACCTGCAAGTGAACCGGAAACCTGGATTGCTCCATTTTCAATATGGCACCGATAGACCTTCGAAAAAGCACAGTCCAGGTTCTCCCCCTGCCAGGTATTGATATTTGCCCATCGCACTTTAATCACCCGGTCATTATCGGTAGGCGCCCGGAAGGCAGAGAGCATCATTCTGCCGGAGAGCTGTTCTTCTCCATCTACCACAATACTTGTAAATGCACCGCAATGCTTGGAAAAAACATAGGAAAATCCTGCACCGGAGGCATAAATATTCAGGTCATCCTCTGTCAAAACAGCTGCTTTTGTTTTTTCCATTGCCGGAAGGATATACGGAAGTTCATGCTGTGTAGAGGCACAGATTTTATCACCTTTCGTCAAAACCGTATGAAGATATGCTCCATACATGCACCGGGTTTCTTTATAATCCACTTTTATTTTGGCAGAGGAGTGGGGTTCCACGGAAAGAGCCAGTTGCTTTTCGACAATTTTTTGACCGTCCACCTCGATGTAGTATACAAATTGATACTCATCCAGATTTGTAAAGTCAAGACGGTTGTATACCGTCAGAACCCCGTCCTCATAAGTGGTACGGATCGGCTGATAGGCGGCTTTTGCTTCCAGTGTTCCTGCTTTAAAAGAGCGGTCGGCAAATACCAGGCCATCGCAGCAGAAATTGCCATCATGGGTAAGTTCTCCCTCGAAGTCGCCGCCATATTTCTGAACGCCGTCAACCGTCACCACATGGTCTGCCCATTCCCAGATACATCCGCCGATCAGCTTGGGATATTGATCAAAAAGCTCATTATAGTAATAAACATCTCCCGGGCCGTTTCCCATTGCATGAGAATATTCACAGAGGAACACCGGCATATTGATGTCGTCTGTCTGTGCAAATTTCTCAATATCAGCCAGTGACGGATACATTCTTGAGTAAACATCTGCGTTATGTATCTGACCCTTTCGGGATGCATCTTCACAGTGAATTAGTCTGGTGTTATCTCTCTTTTTTGCCCAGCGGATCATTTCCACATGGTTGCAGCCGTGTCCGCTTTCGTTGCCGGTAGACCACATGATTGCGCAGGAATGATTCTTGTAGGTCTCTACCATACGTATCATTCGCTCCACGTGCTCGGTTTTCCATTCTGCTTTGGTGGCAGGCCAGTCATTCGACTCCACATCATATCCGCAGCCACCTGCATGTCTTTGTGCAAATCCATGCGTTTCAATATCTGTTTCAAGCACTACATAGAAGCCGAGCTCATCACATAGTTGAATAAATTTCGGCGTAGGAGG
>JAGASC010000116.1 GCA_017621905.1 Roseburia sp. | reverse complement strand
TTACATGGAGCAGATTCACTTTGTCAGAGGAATGATTGCAGTATAAACCAACGAAAAGGAATGGAGGACAAATCATGAAAATGATGTCACTGAAAGAAGAACTTTCCGGAAATACTTACCCGGGCCGCGGAATCGTGATTGGAAAATCCGCAGATGGAAAATACGCCGTAACCGCATATTTTATTATGGGAAGAAGCGTTAACAGCCGTAACCGCGTATTCGTAGAGGATGGCGAGGGAATCCGCACCCAGGCATTTGACCCGGCAAAACTCAGTGATCCAAGTTTAGTCATATATGCACCGGTACGCGTACTGGGCAACAAGACCATCGTGACAAACGGTGATCAGACAGACACAATCTATGAACTGATGGACAAACAGCAGACCTTCGAGCAGGCGCTGCGCACCAGAGAATTCGAGCCGGATGCACCGAACTATACACCGAGAATCTCCGGTATCATGCACATTGAAAAAGGCAAATACAATTATGCCATGTCTATCTTAAAGAGCAACAACGGCAATCCGGCTGCCTGCAATCGTTATACCTTCGCATATGAAAATCCGGTAGCAGGAGAAGGACATTTTATCCATACCTACATGGGTGACGGCAATCCACTGCCAAGCTTTGAGGGAGAACCCACCTGGGTCGGCATCGACGGCGACATCGACAGCTTTACACAGATGATATGGGAGAACTTAAACGAGGAGAACAAAGTATCCCTGTTCGTTCGTTATATCAACATCGAGACAGGCGAATACGAGACACGGATCGTGAATAAAAACCAATAAGAAAGGACAATGCAAAATGACCGAATTAGAATTAAAATATGGCTGTAATCCAAATCAGAAGCCATCTCGCATTTACATGGAAAACGGAGACCTTCCAATCAAAGTATTAAGCGGCAGACCAGGTTACATCAACTTTCTGGATGCCTTCAACGGCTGGCAGCTAGTCAGCGAATTAAAGAGAGCCACCGGCCTTCCGGCAGCAACCTCTTTCAAACACGTATCCCCTGCCGGAGCAGCAATAGGACTTCCCTTGACCGACGTAGAACGCAAAATCTACTGGGTAGACGACATGAACGTAGAATTCACCCCGCTGGCAAATGCATACATCCGCGCAAGAGGCGCAGACCGTATGTCTTCCTTCGGTGATTTCATCTCCCTTTCCGATGTCTGTGACAAAGCAACAGCCCTTGTCATCAAACGTGAAGTATCCGATGGAGTCATTGCTCCGGGCTACACCGACGAAGCATTGGAAATCTTAAAAGCAAAGAAAAACGGCAATTACAACGTCATCGAAATCGATCCGAATTATGTTCCCGCCCCCATCGAGCGCAAAGAAGTATTCGGCATTACCTTTGAGCAGGGAAGAAACGAACTTGTCATTGACGAGCATTTCTTTGACAATATCGTAACCGAAAACAAGGAACTTCCGGAATCCGCCAAAATTGATTTAGCGATTGCGATGATAACATTAAAATACACCCAGTCCAATTCCGTATGTTATGTGAAGGGCGGACAGGCCATCGGTATCG
>JAGASC010000115.1 GCA_017621905.1 Roseburia sp. | reverse complement strand
TCGGAGAAGAACAGCTGCTCCGGTCTGGCTGAGATCACACCCTTTCCGGAACACGGCTTGCGGAGCTTCGCCCGGATCATACATTCTCCCTTGATATCCAAAAGCGCCTCCTCCGGGTCCTGTCCTTTTATATCACATTCCACGAAATTGGATACTCCGATAAATCCTGCTACAAAAGTATTTTCCGGATGCTTATAGATCTGTTCCGGAGTTCCAACCTGCATGATATTGCCCTCTTTCATGACCGCAATCCGGTCAGAAATCGCCAGCGCCTCCTCCTGATCATGGGTAACATAGATCGTGGTGATTCCCAGCCTTCGCTGCAGCTTTTTGATCACGGTACGCATCTGCACACGCAGCTTTGCATCCAGATTGGACGGCGGCTCATCCATCAAAAGCACGCTGGGTTCAATCACAAATGCCCGGGCAAGCGCTACACGCTGCTGCTGTCCGCCGGACAGCTCGTTGGGTTTCCGATCCTTCAGTTTGCGAATCTGTACCAGATCCAGCGCTTCATCCACCCGCCTCGCAATCTCCGCCTTCGGAACCTTTTTGGCCTTCAGTCCATAGGCCACATTCTCCGCCACCGTCAGATGCGGAAAAATTGCATAATTTTGAAATACCATACCGATATCACGCTTATGCGCTTCCACCCGGTTAATCAGCTTTTCATCAAAATAAATCTCACCGCCGTCCACCGTGTTGAACCCGGCAATCATACGAAGCAGCGTCGTCTTGCCGCAGCCGGACGGTCCAAGCAGCGTAAAAAATTCCCCCGGATGAATATCCAGATTCACTCCGTTCAGTGCAACAAAATTTCCATATTTCTTAACCGCATTTCTGATAATAACCGCATGGCTCATGCCCTGCACCTCCTCATCCCATTCTCCTGCCCGATACCAAACAGGGAGAAGCCGTTCCGGCTTCTCCCCGCATCTCGGTTCTCAATCTTGATCATGGTCCCAATCTGCTTATCAGCCGGCCCGATCAGTCAACCATAATATCATTAAATTTCTCGATAATCTGCTCTTTTTCATTTGCTGCCCAGTCAAAATCATAATCAACCAGCTTCAGTTCGCTCAGAGCTGCCATGCCTTCTCCTACCTCCATATCACTGCGCACCGGGCGACGGCCCCAGTTCTTACTCTGCTCTTCCTGGCACTCCTTACTGGTCACAAAATCGATAAACAGTTTTGCGTTCTCTTCATTCGGAGCCCCCTTCACCAGTGCCACACCATCCGGAACTGCAGAGGTTCCATCCTGCGGATATACAAAACCAACCTTAGGGTCGTCTGCATATTTAATCGCAGATTTTTCAATCGTCAAACCTACATAATACTCACCGTCCGCAACCATCTTATGACATTTTCCCGAAGAGTCCAGAATCTTGCCGTCCAGATTGTCATACAGCTGCTTGATGAAATCCCATCCTGCTTCCTTGCCGCCCTCTGCCAGAAGCATTGTACACAGCTGCGTATATGCGGAACCGGATTTCGACGGCAGGCAGTAAGCGATTTTGCCCTTCCATTCCGGCTGGATCAGATCTGACCAGTTCTGCGGAACCTCCAGGCCATCCTTCTCCAGCAGCTCCTTGTTGTAGAAGATAACCATCGGAAGCGGGCTCTCACCGATCCATAATCCATCCGGATCCTTGTATGCAGGATCAATCACATCATCATTTGCGCAGACATACGGAGCAAAATACTCTTTGAAAGCCGCCAGCGAGTCAGCACCACCACCCCAAAGCACGTCGGCAATCGGATTTGCCGCCTCTGCCGCGATACGGTTGCACAGCTCACCGGTACCTGCCGCTACCACTTCTACCTTTACATTTGGATATTTCTCCATAAACAGGTTTACACCTGCATTCAGCGGATCCGCATCATGCGGGGAATACACCACAACGGAACCGGTATAATCCTCCGGCGCCTTCTCCGCAGCCGGTGCTTCTGCCTGTTTGGATTCTTCCGCCTTGGTCTCTGCCGGCGCTGCTGCCTCTGTTGCCTCTGTTGCCGGTGCTGCCGGTGCTTCTGCCGGCTTACTTCCGCCGCAGGCCGTCAGGCTCATTACCATCATTGCTGCCAGAGTCATACTCAACATTTTTTTCATAAACATACCTCTCCTTTTCTAAAAAAATTTCACGTTCCCGGGAGTTTTCTCACCCTTGATGCTACTATTATAGAATTTTCTGACACTATTTTCCATGTGTTATTCTTACATTTTATGGGTTATTCTGCACTCGGAATTAAGAAAGTTTTTCCTTTACTTGACTTTTAAATTCTATTATACTAAGTTGTGACGATTCGAAACGGACGTCTTCATTGCCTCCGGCACATATTATTTCGGGAGATTTATATGAAATTATTGATAAAAAAGAAACTTTTGCCTCTTGTGATCGGTCTGGCCCTGCTTGCAGGCTTCTGTCCGCCGGTCACCACCCCCATGCAAACCTGGGCTGCCCCTGCATGGCCTTCCGATGTGTCCATATCCGCTGAAGGCGGAATTGTCATGGATGCCGATACCGGTGCCGTGATCTATGGAAAGAACATGCACGAATCCTATTTTCCTGCCAGTATTACCAAGATCCTGACCGCACTCATTGTCATTGAGAACTGTGACCTGGATGAAATCGTCACCTATTCCCACAATGCGGTCTACAACGTGGAACCTGGAAGCAGCAGTGCCGGAATTGACGAGGGGGATCAACTGACGGTCCGGGATTCTCTCTATGCCATGATGCTGAAATCTGCCAATGAAGCTGCCAACGGTCTGGCTGAACACACCGCAGGTTCCATCGAAGCCTTCGCTGACATGATGAATGAAAAAGCCGCATCTCTGGGCTGTACGGATTCCCATTTTGTCAACCCCAGCGGCTTGAATGACCCGGAGCACTACACCTCCGCCT
>JAGASC010000114.1 GCA_017621905.1 Roseburia sp. | reverse complement strand
GAAGAATGTGGATATAGAAGAACTGAATGAAAATGAAATATTATTGGATTCTATGATGTTTCGTATGGTACAACTTTCGGAGAATGCAAAAAAGTTAACGGATCATTACAAGCAGAACCATAACAATATTCCATGGAATGCAATGTATGGTTTGCGAAATCGTATTGTACATGATTATGGTAATGTGGATTTAAGTGTTGTTTTTGAAACATTAAAAAATGATATTCCGGAGTTGTTGGCGATGATTTAGGATTAAAGTTTTTTGCTGTTACAAAAGCGAAAAGGCGAGGATATTTTTTATGGTTTATAAGGATTCCTTCAACGCAAAGCGTCTGCAGAATGGAGATTAGTATGCAAAAGAACTATATAACCAATAAACAGAAGGCGGATATTTTTGTAAGACAATTATTAAATATTGGGGAAGCAATGTATCAGACGGGAGGGGAAATCTCCCGTATTGAGGACAGTCTTCATCGATTGGGAAAGGCCTATGGTGCAGTTCATGTCAGTGTGTATGCCATAACATCAAGTATACTGATTACCGTAGAGTTTGATGATAACTATTCGGTAACGCAGAATAGAAGAATTACAAAGCGTGGAACGATTAATTGCATAAAAATGGAAAAACTCAATCAGCTGTGCAGAGATTGTTCTTTAGAGCCGATTGAAGTATCTGAGCTTAGGGAGAAAGTACTCGCTATTCTGGCCGAAAAACCAAAGCCCATACGGCTGTACATAGGACAGCTGATTGCAGCAACGATGTTTACCGTGTTTTTCGGTGGAAACTGGAAGGATGCGTTTATTGCAGGAATTGGGGTGCTGATAATCTGTATTATGCAACGATGGGTATGGCCGTTTTGTACTACAGAATTGTTTTGTAATGTGGTCTGTTCTTTTCTTACCGGTATTTGTGTGAATGTAATAAACCTGTTTGTACCGGGACTTCATGTGAATCAGATACTGATTGGTGATATCATGGTGCTGATTCCGGGAATTGCCATTACGAATTCCATACGATATATTTTGAGCGGAGATATCATATCAAGCTTTGAGAAGCTGATGGATAGTCTGATGCAGGCATTTGGTATTGCGGCGGGATTTATGTTGTCCCTTATGGTGATCAGGGGCAATATTGCAGATACTGCAGTAACCTATGATACCTTTGACCGTATTATACAATTATTGGCAGCAGCTTTGGGAACGCTGGGCTTTTGTATTATCTTTAATTTGAGAAAGAAAAATATTCTGGTTTCCACGGTAGGTGGTTTTATTTGCTGGGCAGTATTTCTTCTGATGCAGTATTGCGGAGCTCATATTTTTGCGTCCGTTTTTGTGGCAGCTTTTATTGTTGGGATTTATGGAGAGATATTTGCTTATATTTTAAAGGTACCCACCACGATTCTGTTTATCCCGGCCTGTGTTCCGCTGATCCCGGGTGGAAATCTGTATTATTCCGCCATGGCTGTGATTTCATCAGACTGGAATCAATTCACGAATAATATTGTGTTACTGGTTTTATATGCGGTGGGAATTGCGTTGGGGCTGGCGGCTGTTGTAGAAATTGAAAAAACGATCAAAAAAGCCTGCTTGGAGTTTAGAAACTGACTTTGCTATTCTTGATAATGACAGGGTAATATGCTATCATATATCATATTAAATTGTACAACAGTTGTTTTACAGAAAGGACTTGGAGTTATGGGTTTTTTAAGAAATTTGCTGAACCGGGAAGCAAAAAAAGGTTTAAGTACCACAGCGTCACAGAGCAGCGGTTCTGCTTTTCGTGTCCACAGGGAAATAGGAAAATCCATCGCTTATAATGAAGCGGCACTCCGTAGCCTTTTAGAGAAAAATTTTGAAGAATTATTTCCGGAATATGAGGTTAGAAAAAATGTACCGGCCAGTCAGCTGAATGCAGAAGCCGGAGCTGAAAATTATTCTTATGGTCTGTTCCGGAACGGTCAGCCCAAGGCAATGATCATGATTCTGATTCAGAGCAATGATTATCGTCTTGCCAGAATCCGTAAAGCACAGGCGGCCTGTCAGACACAGGGAATTCCTTATATGAATTTCATGTATTACCTTCCCAACCGTGAAGATTACGTTGCCAACCGGCTGCGTTCTACCATTTTGGGATAGGAACTTATTTGTAACTACATATTGCAGAAAAGAAAGAGAAATGCAATTTTTATTGCGCCCGTGACGGACAAAGCATATCCCCTTTACAGATTTTACGGGCAGTCCGGATATGTTCAGTCCAGTGGCAATAAGCACGGCTTTATTGCTTCAAAGCTGTTTCTCTTTCTTTTTTATTTAAATTCATCATTTTGCTTGATTGACATATTCAATATTTAGAATTAGAATAATTATAAAAGGAGGTTGTAAATGACCAGATATGAGGCAAAGATATTAAATATCATTAATAATTCACATGATCATCTTACATCCGAAGAGATTTTCTTAAGGCTGAAGGAAGAAGAGCCCAAGGTAGTTCTTGCGACTGTCTATAATAATCTGAACAGATTATATGAGAATGGAGAGATTAACAGGCTTAGTATCCCCGGACAACCGGACAGATTTGATAAGAAAATAAGACATGACCATCTGGTTTGTATCGTCTGTGGAAGGATTGCCGATTTTGACTTTTCTAATCTGACAAGCAGCATTGAGAGAGAGTTGGGGGAACAAATTTCCGGATATGATTTAAGAATATCCTATATTTGTCCAAAATGTAAAAAACAAAAGGAGGAAGGTTAATTGAATCATTTACCATTAAACGTTCGTGTCCCAATCGAGGAAAATAATCCAAGTATTATGCGGTTGGAAGAAAAGTGTATTAAGTGCGGAATGTGCAAGGAGGTATGTACCAATCAGATCGGCGTGCATGGGACATACACATTGGAACAGACCTGCGGTGAGGCAGTTTGTATCAATTGCGGACAGTGTGCTAATGCGTGTCCGGTAGACAGCATTACTGAAAAGTATGAATATCTTAATGTAAAAGCAGCAATTAAAGATCCTGAGAAGGTTGTAATCGTCAGCACATCACCTTCTGTAAGAGCAGCACTTGGCGAAGAGTTCGGTATGCCGGATGGCAGCTTTGTACAGGGGAAAATGGTGGCTTTGTTAAGAAAGCTTGGAGTTAACTTTGTCCTTGATACAAATTTTGCAGCAGATTTAACAATTACTGAGGAAGCAAGCGAGTTAATTGAGCGAATTACAAAAAATACTGCACCGTTGCCGCAGTTTACCAGCTGTTGTCCCGCCTGGATAAAATATGTGGAGACATATTATCCGGAGATGATTCCCAATCTTTCGACAGCAAAGAGTCCCATCGGAATGCAGGGACCAACAATTAAGACATTTTTTGCAAGAAAGAAGGGACTTCAGCCAAAGAACATTGTGAATGTAGCACTTACACCATGTACTGCCAAGAAGTTTGAAATTCGCAGGCAGGAAATGAATGCTGCATCGAAGTATCTGGGAATAGACGGCATTCGTGATATGGATTATGTTATCACGACAAGAGAATTGGCAAAATGGGCGAAGGAAGAAGGCATTGATTTTGCCGGCCTTGAAGATAGTGATTATGATGATTTCATGGGAGAGGCTTCCGGAGCTGCTGTTATTTTCGGTAATACCGGTGGTGTTATGGAAGCAGCAGTCAGAACAGCATATGAATATATTACAAAAGAAAAATCACCGGAACAGCTCCTGAATCTGACACCTGTCAGAGGTTATGAAGGGGTTAAGGAAGCAACCTTAAAAATAGGTGATCTGGATGTTAATGTAGCCGTTGTTTACGGAACTGCCAATGCAGGTAAATTAATTGATCAGATCAAGAAGGGAGACAAGAAGTATCATTTTGTTGAGGTCATGACCTGTCCCGGAGGATGTATTGGTGGTGGCGGACAGCCAAAGGATATGATGAAGGACAAGGATGAGGTCAGAAAAGCAAGGATTCAGAGTCTTTATGAGAAGGATGCATCAATGACCATAAGAAAGAGTCATGAGAATCCCGATATTATAAGAATATATGAAGAGTTCTATGGAGAACCTTTGAGCGATTTGGCTGAAAAAATGTTACATACTTCCTATGAGGATAAAAGCGAAATATTAAATAGAAAAGGAGATAAGGAAATGAGTAAATGGGTTTGTAGTGTATGCGGATATGTTCATGAAGGAGAGCAACCACCTGAGCAGTGTCCGATATGTAAGCAGCCGGCATCAGCATTCAAGAAGGAAGAAGTATCACAAAAAAGCAAATATGCAGGAACAAAGACAGAGAAGAATCTTTGGGAAGCATTTGCAGGTGAATCACAGGCCAGAAATAAGTATACATACTTTGCTTCCGTAGCAAAGAAAGCAGGATATGAGCAGATCGCAGCATTGTTTTTGCAGACAGCAGATAATGAAAAAGAGCATGCCAAGCTGTGGTTCAAAGCACTTGGTGAGTTAGGTGATACCGCAGAAAACCTGTTGCATGCAGCAGAAGGAGAGAATGCTGAGTGGACGGATATGTACGAGAGAATGGCTAAGGATGCAGAGGAAGAGGGATTCCCTGAATTAGCAGCACAGTTCAGAGGCGTAGGAGCAATTGAAAAGCTTCATGAAGAAAGATATCGTGCATTACTTAAGAATGTGGAAGCGATGGAAGTGTTTAAGAAGAGCGGCGTAACAATGTGGGAATGCCGTAACTGTGGTCATGTAGTTGTTGGGCTTGAGGCACCGGAGGTATGTCCGATCTGTAATCATCCACAGTCCTACTTTGAAGTGAGAAAAGAGAATTATTAACAGACAATCAATGAAACAATCCATTTTGCAGTTCGCAAAGGACCCTGCTGCCTGGCAGACCTTCCTGGAATATAAAACAGAAAAACAGCATCTGTCTGTCAGGGAACAGCAGGAAATCCTTACTTTTCTACAGCGGGAGGCTTATCTTCCTCTCTGCAGGGCATGGGAAGAGGAACGGTTTCCTTCCACGCTGCCTGTCAGACAGATTGTCAACAAAGAAGGCACCACCAAAAAGCGGGCTGTCTATACCTTTGAAGGAGACGAGGGTATCTTTTTGAAATTTATTGCTTTTCAACTGTACCGGTACGATTCTGTATTTTCTGACAATTGCTATGCCTTTCGCCGGCATTATGGGATTCGAGATGCTGTTCTTAAGCTTACATCCGAATCGGAGCTTGCTTCCATGTACTGTCTGAAGGCAGATATCAGCAACTATTTTAATTCCATCGATGTCACCCTCCTGCTTGAGAAGCTTTCCTTTATCAGACAGGAGGATGCATCTCTTTATCAGCTTTTTGAAAAACTGCTGCTGGAGGACCGTGTTATAGAAAATCGTAGGATGATTCATGACCAGCACGGTGCCATGGCCGGAATGCCTTTATCTCCCTTTTTTGCCAATGTGTATTTAAAGGATGTGGATCAGTTCTTTTTGCAGGAACAGATTCCTTACTTCCGGTATTCCGATGATATTCTGATCTTTGCCGCTGATCCGGAAAAACTGAAGGTCTGCCAACATCTTTTAGAGGAGCAGATTCGTGCCCATGGTCTTACCATGAATCCGGAAAAGGTTCATATTTATGCACCTGACGAGCCTGTGGAATTCCTTGGTTTTTCATTTCAGGGCAGTACAGTGGATCTTTCTGCCAATACAGTGCAAAAGATCAAAGCCAAAATCAGGAGAAAAGCCCACAGCCTTCGAAGATGGCAGCAGAAAAAGGGAATTCCCGAGGAAAAGGCGGCGATTGGATTTATCCATGCCATGAATGCCAAATTTTTCGGAGCCGGAAACGGGGATGACTTTTGTTGGAATCGATGGTTTTTTCCCAATCTGACAACAGACCGGTCTCTAAAGGAAATTGACCGGTATATGCAGGAATATATCCGGTTCTGCGTCACCGGAAGACATTATAAAGGAAATTATCGCATAAAATATGAAACCATGAAGCAGTGGGGATATCAAAGCCTGGTTCATGAATATTACAGGCGGGGATTTCGAGACGATCAGAAGGTATAATATTTTTAGGAGAAGTATAGGATGAATCAGTTTTCCACCATGACATTTCAGCAAAAGCTGAGAGTAATTTCTATGGGAATCATCGGGATACTGCTGGTGATGTTCGTTTTTAGCTGCTGCAGTGCCATCGGAGATATGACGCAGCCAATCGATTACACTTCCGATCTCTATGTGGATGGTGCGGATGTTTCCCACATAGCCAATTTATTTATATCAGGAGCCAATGGTTTCATTGGCTTTATTACAATGATTGGGTATGTTATAGGAACGTTTCTATGGTCTTTACTACTGCTGGTGCCATGGAGACTGATTGCAATTCGTAAAAATTCTGTTATTGCAGAAGTAGAGGTGAAATTATCGAAGTGGGTTCTGCTTGGTATACTCATTTTATCTTTTCTCCTTGGCTTCATAGGAACAAAATTTACGAATGGTTTGTTGGTATTGATTTTAACGGGGATTGTGGGTGGAATGTTTGGATTAATTGTACTTGCAACAGTAATCCTCAAATTGCGCGGTAACATTACCTTCTGCAAATAATCCTATCACAACACCGGTAAATCCATCGGACACTTCGCTGGATAAGTATTTACTCTGTGCTTTTCCAAGAAATACTTCCCTGTCATCATCTACTACATGGAAAGAATACCACTCCGGTTCTGAACTGATTTTTAAGGTACAGTGGTTACCGGAAAGAGGTACAATTTTCTGCTCATGTTTGATATCTCCGATGCAAAGCCGGAGTACGACCTCGTATTCCGATTCCCTTGGCGTATGATTCGTCAGGACAGTATCCTTATGGGTTTTCGGACGAATGAGAAGATCGTAGTGTTCCTTTTCGCACATATATAAGGTGATTCCGGCATCGTTTCTCTTCAATTTCGGGCAGGAAGCAGAAACGTTTCGTTCCGGTTCCGGACAGGAAGCAAAAGTGCTTCGCGTTGCCCCGGAAAATTGCAGCAAAACATTCACCGTCAGATGCATATGGAAATCCAGCTGGCGGATTCCAATGAAGGTTGGAGAGTCTGCGTCTTCCAGAGAAATATTACTTCCGTGCAAAATGATACGATTCTTTTCCGGATGATAATTGTCCGGGTTATATTTTCTGAGATAACACCAGTCCTTATTCCAGTCAGTATTTTCAAAGGTATAAAGTTCTTTTCGTTCCTGTGAGAAATCACCGGGAATTTCATAACTTGCATTTGTGGTACCGTCTCCGCAGGTAAACCAGTTGTCTGGAGAAAAAGAAACAGGGGTCAGAAATACTTCTCTGCCCAGATGATGATACGGCTGCCATAATTGAATCTGACGAAAACCCAGAGTTACAATATACCAGCTGCCATCGGTGTTTTGAATCAGGTCTCCGTGACCGATTCCCTGAATGATGCCGGGGGCTTTATTGCGGTTGGTAAGAACCGGATTGAAGGCATAGTCTTCAAAGGGTCCCCATGCGTTTTTGCTTCTGGCATAGGTAACCATATGGCCATACTCTGTTCCGCCCTCTGCCGCCATAAGGTAATAATAATCGCCGATTTTGTACATATGAGGACTTTCCAGATAACGTCCGCCGGTGCCTGTCCATAAGCATTTGCTGGGACTTAACTTAGCGCCTGTTGTAATATCAATTTCACATTGTACAATGCCGTTTTTGTTTTCATCATCCGTTCCATTGGAGAGAAAATAAACATGACCGGCATCGAACAGAAGCGAAGGGTCAATACCATCCTGGTCTACTGTAACAGGATCAGACCATTCCCCGTAAATGTCATCGGTATAAACATAGAAATTTTCGTTGGTAGAATTATTGTTGGTAACCATGTAAAAACGACCTTCATGGTAACGAATGGTGGGTGCAAATACACCACCGGAGGAGCGGACTTTATCCAGCATGACCTGAGAGTGTCTTGTAAGGACATGTCCGACCTGCTTCCAATTTACAAGGTCGTCGCTTTCAAAAAGGGGTACTCCCGGAAAGAATTGAAAAGAACTACAGACCATGTAAAAATGTCCGTTTCCATAACATACACTTGGATCCGGATAGAAGCCGCGAAGGATAGGATTTTGATAGATCATAGTTGATTGCTCCTTTTTTATACTGTTTCTATTGTAGCATCCTGTCCGGAAAGTTTGAAGATGTGACTATGTTGAATTTTTAGGATAATCTTTGGTAATTTCTATGGGATAAGAATCAGGTTGATTGCTTGCATTTGTTTATTAATATCTGCTACACTGTTATTAGAAAATCTGATCTATTATTACAGTGTAAAGCTGTTAAATAATGTTAAGAAAAGTACAGGAGGAAAACGTGAAACAGAAGCTAATAATGGGAATTGCAGCCCTGGCTGTCATGATGATCTTCGCCGGTTGTACAAAAACGGAAGAAACCGGTTGGCTGCAAACCTCTGATGGGGAGAGCTTTGAAGAGGATAATTGTATGGAAGAAACGTCTACGGGGGAAGCATCTATGGAGGAAACGCCTGAAACGGGAAGAACGACAGAGAATTCAGAAATGTCATCCATTGAACTGACAAAAGTCATGGGGAACGGAATCAATCTGGGTAATACCATGGAGGCTTACGGAAGAGGTTCTCTTGGAACCAATGCAGATGTTACTGCTTATGAGACCTTTTGGGGACAGCCTGTTACAACCCAGGAAATGATTACGGGAATGAAGGATGCAGGTTTTGATTCCATCCGGATTCCTGTGGCATGGACCAATATGATGGCATTTGAAACGGGAGATTATACCATCAATCCGGCTTATCTGGATCGTGTGGGCGAGATTATAGAGTATGCCTACAATGCAGATATGTATGTCATCCTTAATGATCACTGGGATGGAGGATGGTGGGGAATGTTCGGTTCTGCCTCCATGGAGACAAGAGAGCAGGCAAAAGAACTTTATATTGCCATGTGGACTCAGATTGCACAACGCTATCAGGACTATGATGATCATCTGATCTTTGAATCAGGCAATGAGGAATTGGGCTTTCGTCTGAATGATACGGATATTGCGGCGGATTCCGGGTCTCTTTCCGAAGCGGAATGTTATGAAACGACCAACATGATCAACCAGTTGTTTGTAGATACCGTTCGTAGCACCGGTGGTAACAATGCCAACCGTTTTCTGTTGATTGCAGGCTTTGGAACGGATATTAATTGTACGGTAGATGACCGGTTTGTTATGCCTACAGATACGGCAACCGATAAGCTGCTTGTTTCAGTGCATTATTATGATCCTTCCGGCTACTGTATCATGGATAGCGTGGATCGCTGGGGCTACAGGGCGGAATATGAATATATGAATGCACAGTTGGCAAAGATGACAAGGTTTACCGATGCCGGTTATGGTGTCATTATCGGGGAGTATGGTGCCCTGCCGGTCAATGGGGCACCAAAAGAGGATGCGTTGGAATATACGATTAATTTTCTGGATAATTGTGATATTTATGGTTATGCACCGATGCTTTGGGATACAAACTCCGGCAACTATGATAAGCAGGCAATGCTGATCTGCAACAGTAGAATGAGTGAAATGTATCTGGGAAGATCTTATGCGGCAGAATCTGCCATGGGAGAGGAATATTTAGCTTCCGTCAGGGCACGTATGGAAGAGAATCTTGCAAATGCGGAAGAAGGCTACGAATTGGACGAGGAAGTGGCAATGGCATGGATCATGTACAACAGCAGTGACTGGTCCGTATCCTATAGCGTGGGAGATAAATATGATCCGAATTCCAAGACCGGTGGAATTGTAGCAACAGACGTAGAGATTACAGGTCCCGGGACCTATACCGTGGGACTGGATTTTACCGGAATCAATGGAGGGTATGCCCAGGGAACGGTATTCTCAGCCCTCGCGATTGGGAATGGTGAAACCTTGTATCCGGACTATCTGATCACGATTGATGAAATTCTGGTCAACGGTCAGGTGTATGAGATGACGGCAGATAGTTACACCTCTTCAGATGACGGCATTTGTACAAGAGTGAACCTCTACAATCAATGGGTGACGGACGTGCCGGGAAATGCCCGCCTGGCAGACGGCGCAACCAATCCTTCGCCGATGATTGTCAATCCGGACACACTGGGTAATATCCAGACATTGGAAATCACATTTACCTATGGACCGAAATAGGATTGGTATTCGGAACCGGGAAGCAATTATAATACTCAAAAAAGGAGAAACCTATGAAATTTAGTAATGGATGTTGGTTAGAAAAGGAAGGTACAGCAGTATTTTCCCCGGCAGAGGTACATTTTTTCAGGATGGAAAAGGATAAGGTGACAATATGTGCACCTACGGCAAAGATCAATTCCCGTGGCGATACGCTTGGGGGAATTAATCTTACGATTGTTATAACATCGCCATTGCCCGGAACATTACGGGTTCAGACATATCACCATATGGGAGTGCAGGAAAAAGCACCATCCTTTGAATTGGCTGATTTGAAGGAAAGCTATCTGCACTGTGAAGAGTCTGAGGATGAACTGATCATCAGCTCAGCTTATCCCTGCGTGATGGACAGAGAGTATTCATCAGGCGATATGACTTCCGGAGCTTTGGATGCAAAAGTGATATTAAAGATTCGTAAATCGGATTGTAAGATGGATTTTTACCGCGAAGTGTCATCAGAGACAACCTATCTGACATCTTCCGGCAGAAAAGACCTTGCTTATGTCAAAACAGACTGGAAGGGTCTTGCCTATGATCATGGCAGTGAACAGGATACCTATATGCGTGAGCAGCTGGGGATTGACGTATCAGAATACATTTATGGATTTGGAGAGCGTTTTACTCCATGGATTAAGAATGGACAGACTGTGGAAATCTGGAACTGTGATGGCGGTACTTCCACAGAGCAGTCTTATAAGAACATTCCATTTTATATTTCCAACAAAGGCTATGGTGTCTTTGTAAATCATCCGGAAAAAGTATCTTTCGAAGTGGGTTCAGAAATGGTAACGAAGGTTGGCTTTACGGTGCCCGGTGAGGCGCTGGACTATTTCTTCTTCTGCGGAAACAATATGAAGGATGTTTTGATGCGCTATACGGATCTGACCGGGAAACCGGCGCTTCCTGCTCCATGGACATTTGGACTTTGGCTGTCAACTTCCTTTACAACCAATTATGATGAACAAACGGTCAATGAATTTGTTGATGGAATGCTGGATCGTGGGATTCCGTTAAAGGTATTTCATTTTGACTGCTTCTGGATGAAAGAATTTGCATGGACGGATTTTACCTGGGATAAGAGCGTATTCCCGGATCCGCAGGGAATGCTGGAACGATTAAAGAAGAAAGGCTTGAAGATCTGCTGCTGGATTAATAGTTATGTTGGTCAGGAGTCCGTTTTATTCCGGGAAGGAAAAGAAAAAGGATACTTTCTCAAACGAAAAAATGGGGATGTTTGGCAGTGGGATATGTGGCAGCCCGGGCTTGCCATTGTGGACTTTACCAATCCGGCAGCCTGTGAATGGTATGCTTCCCATCTGGAACGTCTGATGGATATGGGAGTGGATTGTTTCAAGACGGATTTTGGAGAGAGAATTCCAACAGATTGTGTATATTACGATGGCTCAGATCCGGAGAAAATGCACAATTACTACACTTATCTATATAATAAGCTGGTATTTGAAACGGTGGCAAAGAAAAAAGGAGCAGAGAATGCCTTTGTCTTTGCCAGATCCGCAACGGCTGGCGGTCAGAAATTCCCGGTACATTGGGGAGGGGACTGCTGGTCTGATTATGTATCCATGGAGGAAAGCCTTCGTGGAGGTCTTTCTCTGGCAATGTCCGGTTTTGGTTTCTGGAGTCACGATATCGGAGGATTTGAGGACAAATCGACTGCGGACGTATATAAGAGATGGTGTGCCTTCGGACTTCTTTCTACGCACTCCAGACTTCATGGTTCTTCCTCATACCGTGTGCCATGGAACTATGATGAGGAAGCGGTAGCGGTTGCCCGCAGATTTGCAAAATTAAAGGCTTCCCTGATGCCCTATCTGTATGCGGAAGCAATTAAGACCGCAAAAACAGGCTGTCCGATGCTTCGGAGTATGGTCCTGGAATTTGAAAAGGACCGGACCTGTGCTTATCTGGATAAACAGTATATGTTAGGTCAGTCTCTGCTGGTGGCACCGATTTTTAATGATAAGGGAATAGCGGAATACTATCTTCCGAAGGATGCTGCAGGAACAAAGTGGATAAGTCTCCTGGATGCCATCGACGGTAGGGTTACAATCCGGGAAGGCGGTAGCTGGTATCAGGAACCTTATGATTATCTGAGTATTCCATTGATGATCAGACCCGGACAGATCATTGCCATGGGCAGCTGTGATACGGATTGCGAATATGATTATGCAGATCATGCGACCTATTACATCAATGGGGTGGATTTCCATGAAAGAAATGTGAAAGGTGTGCAACAGGCAGCTGCAGGAATGACCTCTTGCAGTGTTTATAGCATGAAGAGAGAGCTGGAAGGAAAGCTTGGCGTGGAATGTAAGGATGGTCAATGCCATATTACATATACCGGTAAGAAGCCATGCCTGGTTAAATTGATCACTGCAGACGGTATTGTTTCACAGGAGTTATCCGGATCAGCGAGTTTTGCTATTACCATCCCGATGTAGAATTTGGCAGTGAAGTGGAGCGGGAAAGATTGACAAGGAACTTTTAGAGATCGCCAAAGAAATCTGGCTGGTATGATGTTATCAGAGAATGTCAGAGTTGTTAGAGCCCAGCAGAATGTTGCACCAATCAAAGAAAAAGAGAAAGGAAAAAGAAAATGCCGGATGGAAAAAATCTTTATCACAAAAATTTCAGAAGGAAGATTCTGGCAGCAATCTGCCTTGTATTGTTTCTGATCAGTGCATGGAAAGGAATTCCACAGGCAGTACTTCTTATGCCGGATTGGACAGTCAATGCTGTAGTATCCTATGCAGACCGGGATGGAGACAATGGATATGACACATTAAAAATTTATGATGAAAATGGAAATAAACAGGTTTTTTATTACTATTATTCGGGAAAACGCTCTTATCTGCAGAAGGACCAGGAGGTTCTTGTTGCAGGAGAGATTACCTTTGTTACGCAGTCAACAGAGCCTGGTGTAAATGCAGATCTGGTTGTGGGAACCAGAGAAAGTGCTATGTTATGGCTGGGGATCTGTCTGGTATCTGGTCTTGCGGTGCTTATTCTGATTCCCGCAATCGTAAGGGATCAGAAAAATAAATCCTGGTCATCTGAGGAAGAAGCATATTCTAAGTCTAAGATAGTCAGTGGTTTGTGGACCTTGGAAATATTCTCTCTTTTGATAGCTGTTCTTATGGCAGTAATTGGTATGCTTCATACAGTGCAGTATCTTACAATGGAGAATCACACCACCGGAAGGATAATCTATCAGACCAGCCGGCAGAGCATAGAGCAGACATCAGGATATGATTCTCACTTTCGGAGTAATCCGGCTACAGCGGCTTATGGAAATCTGCGTCATAGGAAGAACTATACAGTACTGGAGATTGAACTGGATTCTCCCATTGATGGTGAGGAGCAGATCTGGTGTGAAGGTAATTATCTGGTAATGGGTAACAAGAATGTGAATCTGGGATTTAATGAGGAAACGGTTGTGGTATTGACGGCGGTAGACAAATTGTTTCTTGCTTTAGGCGGGGGTTTTCTGATTCTGCATGCCTTATCAGCAGGACTGCTTTCTAAGCGGAATCCTTACGGAGGAAGATTTTTCTGGTTCTTCCGGTGACCATGTAAGATATGATTACAGATATCCGG
>JAGASC010000113.1 GCA_017621905.1 Roseburia sp. | reverse complement strand
TGAATGTATCAGCGGGACAGCAGGTGACGGCAGGGCAGGTCATTGCAAAGATTGGAAGTACCGGTATTTCTACTGGAAATCATTTACATTTTGGTGTATCATTAAACGGAAGCTATGTTAGCCCATGGGGCTATCTGTAGAAGAGGTTTCCGTAATCAAACAGAGATTGGAAAGAAGCCGACGCAAAGCTACAGTTTGCTTCGGCTTCTTTCTGTATTATAGTTTTTTGAGTGAGTGGTGGGAGATGAAGGCTGTGCATATATTTAAGTTAGTGTAGGCGCCAACGTCTTTCAAGGGTCTTTATATTCATTCTGATCCAGGTTACTGGCTGATACTTTAATGGAGGTAAATATGGACGAGGAAAATGTAAGAGAATATCAGGATGTAAGAGAATATCAGGAGAAAAAGTCAGGCGTGAGAAAAGGAATTCTTTTCGGTGTGCTGAGTACGATTCTGGTGGGACTGATAGGGATAAATCTGGTGTGTTATGCCACGGGAACCCAGATTGTGATAACACCTAAGATGTCATCCAAGGGAAGTGTGGTGGACACCGATACTCTGGTCAAAATCAATGAACTGACGGCGTATGTGGATACATACTTTTACGAAGAGGTAGACCGGGAAAAATTGCGGGATGGATTATATTCCGGGCTTTTGGAAGGAATCGGTGATAAGTATTCCGTATATTATAACGCGGATGAGTATCAGCAGATGCAGATCGATACCACCGGAAAATATTACGGAATCGGAGCCGGCCTGACCCAGGACAAAGACACCATGGTGGTGACGATTTCCAAAGTATATGAGGGAACACCTTCAGAGGCCGCTGGCCTTATGGCAGAGGATATCATTCTGTCTGTGGACGACATTGAGGCTACTTCCATGGAAGTGACCGATCTGGTAAAAGAAATCCGCGGCGAGGAGGGCACCACGGTGCATTTGGAAATATACCGTCCGTCTACAGGGGAATATCTTTCCTTTGATGTGGAGAGGGCCAATGTGGTACTGCCCAGTATTTCTTCTGAAATGCTTTCCGATGGAATCGGGTATATCCGGATTGAATCCTTTGAGAGTGAGACGGCGAGTCAGTTTGAAATATCTCTCGCTGATTTGGAAAGTCAGGGCATGGAATCGCTGATTGTCGATCTGCGCTATAACGGCGGCGGTCTGCTGGATGCTGTGGTAAAGATCTTAGACGATGTTTTGCCGGAGGGGCTTTTGGTGTATGTCGAGGATAAGAATGGAAAACGGCAGGAATACTATTCCAGTGGGGATACGCAGATCGATTATCCCATGGCAGTGCTGATCAATGAGAGCAGCGCCAGCGCATCAGAAATATTTGCAGGAGCCATCAAAGATTATGAGTACGGTACTTTGATTGGAACGAAGACTTATGGAAAAGGTATTGTCCAGACGATTTTCCCGCTGGAGGATGGGGATGCGTTGAAATTGACCACCGCACGTTACTTTACGCCCAAGGGAAATTATATCCACGGTGTGGGAATTGAACCGGATATCGAGTTGGAATACGAGTACTTAGACCCGGAGGGAGAAAAATATGAAATGCAGTACGACAATCAGATTCAAAAAGCCATTGAAGTGCTGCGCGGAGAGTAAAAGTCAATGAAGCAAATGTATTACAGAGTGTTTGCCGGGTGCCTGCTGGTGGGGTGGATGATAGTGATTTTTCTGTTTTCTGCCCAGCCGGCGGAGGAATCCGGTGCGATGAGCGGTTCGGTGGCAACCCAGATTGTGGATGGGGCGGAGCGTGTTTTGGGAATAGGTTTAAGCGAGCTTGACCGTTTCCAACTTGTGGAGAAATTGACATTTCCTATTCGCAAAGGTGCTCATATGACGGAATATGCTATTCTGGCGTTGCTTGCCATGCTGTTTTGGCGGGGCTGGGGAGCAGAAGGAAAAAGAGCTTACTTGATTTCTTTTCTGGTGGCGGTAGCTTATGCGGGAACCGATGAAATTCATCAGCTGTTTGTGCCGGGACGGGAAGGAATGTTGATTGACGTCTGCATTGACGCGACGGGTGCACTGATTGGTCTGTTTATCCTTTGGACAGTGCGAAGAATCAGAGGAAAATATTGCGAAAAGCAGACATTTCCATTACAATAGGAAGAGAATAATAAAAAAATAGGTAACAATGAAGGTACTGAATCGTTACAAAAATATGAAAGAGGTGATGACTGTGGTAGAACTTGATCAATTTAAAGTGACTCTGAATGCATACAGAGCTCCGCTGCAGGAAGTGAGGGATTCACTTTGACCTGGCTGGAAAAGAGCAGCGGATTCAGGAATTAGAACGGGAAATGGAAGTGCCGGACTTCTGGAATGATCCGGAGATTTCCCAGAAAAAAATGAAAGAATTAAAAAGTATGAAGGATGACGTGGCAACCTACGATTCCTTGCAGACACAGTTCGATGATATAGAAACATTGATTGAGATGGGCTATGAGGAGAATGATGCCTCCCTGATTCCGGAAATAGAGGAATTGCTCCGGGAGTTTGTGGAGGTCTATGATTCCATCCGTATCAAGACACTGCTCTCCGGAGAATACGACAGGGATAATGCCATTGTTTCTCTGCATGCGGGAGCCGGCGGAACCGAGTCCTGTGACTGGGCATCCATGCTGTACCGTATGTATTCCCGCTGGGCGGCGGATAAAGGATTTTCCGTAGAGGTGCTGGACTCGCTGGACGGCGAGGAGGCGGGAATCAAATCCATTACCTTCCAGGTGAACGGAGAAAATGCCTACGGCTATCTCAAATCAGAGAAAGGGGTACATCGTCTCGTACGTATCTCACCCTTCAATGCAGCCGGAAAGCGGCAGACGTCTTTCGTGTCCTGTGATGTAATGCCGGATATCGAGGAAGATTTGGACGTAGAGATCAATGAGGATGACCTTCGCATCGACACCTACCGTTCCAGTGGTGCCGGCGGACAGCACATCAATAAGACATCCTCAGCAATCCGAATCACCCACCTGCCTACCGGAATCGTGGTGCAGTGCCAGAATGAGCGTTCCCAGTTCCAGAATAAAGACAAGGCGATGCAGATGTTAAAGGCAAAGCTGTATCTGTTAAAACAACAGGAAAATGCTCAAAAAGCGGCAGGAATCCGCGGCGAGGTGACAGAAATCGGCTGGGGCAACCAGATTCGTTCTTATGTAATGCAGCCTTACACTATGGTAAAAGACCACCGCACCGGCGTGGAGACCGGAAATGTGGACAGTGTCATGGACGGAAAAATCGATTTGTTTATGAATGGATATTTAAAATGGCTTTCCTTAGGATGTCCGAAGGGACTTGGGGGAGAGGTGGAATAGCAGTATGACAGGAGGATATGAGTATGGGAATTATCAAAGCAATTGGGCAGGCGATTGGCGGAGCATTGGCGGATCAGTGGCTTGAGGTCTATGAGGCGGACGACATGGGGGACAGAACTGTCTTTGCCAGTGGTATGCTGATTCGAAAAGGACAGAATGTCAAGGGAAGCAGCAACACAGTGTCCAACGGCTCCATTATTCATGTTTATGACAACCAGTTCATGATGCTGGTGGACGGCGGAAAAGTTGTGGATTATACAGCAGAGCCGGGCTATTATAAAGTGGATAATTCATCCTTGCCGTCTCTTTTTAACGGTGAGTTTGGTGAAGCATTAACAGAATCCTTTAGCCGTATCAAGTTTGGCGGTCAGACACCAACCATGCAGAAGGTATTTTTTATCAATCTGCAGGAGATAAAAGGAATCAAATTCGGCACAAGAAATCCAATCAACTATTTTGACAATTTTTATAACGCAGAACTGTTTCTTCGCGCCCATGGTACCTATTCGATAAGAATTACCAACCCGCTGCAGTTCTATGCGGAGGCGGTTCCGAGAAACAAGGATCATGTGGAAATCGAGGAAATCAATGAGCAGTATCTGTCTGAGTTTTTAGAGGCACTCCAGTCTTCCATTAATCAGATGTCTGCGGATGGTACCCGTATTTCCTATGTGACCTCTAAGGCAAGAGAGCTTGGAAAATATATGGCAGACACCCTGGACGAAGAGTGGAATCAGATGCGTGGTCTGGAAATCCAGTCGGTAGGTATCGCAAGTTTATCCTACGACGAGGAATCCCAGAAGCTGATCAATATGAGAAACCAGGGTGCAATGCTGGGGGACCCGACCGTGAGAGAAGGCTACCTGCAGGGAGCAATGGCCCGTGGCTTAGAGGCGGCAGGTTCCAATGCCAATGGCGCCATGGCAGGATTTATGGGAATGGGCGTTGGTATGTCCGCAGGCGGAAACATGATGGGCGCAGCATCCCAGACGAATCTTGAACAGATGCGGATGCAGCAGGACATGGCAGGCCGGAACGTGCAGAATGCCGGCACGGGAGCAGGCCCGCAGGGCGGCAGTGCATCACAGCAGGCAGCAGGCGGCTGGACCTGTGAATGCGGCAATGTGAATACTGGAAAATTCTGCAGTGAATGCGGCAAACCGATGCCGGCACCGCAGCAGGCAGCAGGAAGCTGGACCTGCGAGTGCGGCAATGTAAATACGGGCAAATTCTGCAGCGAGTGCGGCAGACCTGCCCCGACAGCAGAGTGGACCTGTGAGTGTGGAAAAGTGAATACTGGCAAGTTCTGCAGCAACTGTGGAAAAGCGAGGGACTAATATATGGCAATTATTAGTTTTAAATGTCCCAACTGTGACGGTGAACTGATATTTGACCCATCTACCCAGAAATACAAATGCGAGTACTGTTATTCCCTGTTCTCACAGGAAGAACTGGAAGCAATGCGCCCGGCCCAGAGCAGTGAGCGGGTGGAAGCGGATCCACTGGAGAACGGCAGCCCCACAGAGAAATTCGGGAAAGACTATGACAGAGCCGAGGCTTTAGGTTCAGATCCGGTAAACAATGGAGCGGGTGAAACTGCTCGGGCGGTAATCTATACCTGTCCATCCTGTGGGGCACAGATTGTGACCGACGAGACCACGGCGGCAACCTTCTGTTATTATTGTCATAATCCTGTGGTGCTGACCGGCAGGCTGGAGGGCGAATATCTTCCGGATAAAATCATCCCCTTCGAGATTGACCGCAGGGCGGCGGAAAAAAGTTTTCTGGAGCATGTTGGGAAGAAGCGTTTTATTCCAAAGGCGTTTTTCGGGAAAAAGCAGATAGAAAGTATGACAGGAGTATATTTTCCCTACTGGCTCTATGATGTGGATCTGGAGGGAAATCTCCAGGGCGAGGCGAGAAATATTCGGGTTTGGAGACGCGGAGATGATGAATATACGGAAACCACCATCTTTGACATCCGGCGTGAGGGCAGTATCAGCCTTTCCAATTTGCCGGGAAATGCATTGAAAAAAGCCAATGTCAAACTGGCGGAAAATGTTCTGCCATACAATGTGGATAAATTAAAAGAATTTCATACCGGATATCTCTCCGGTTTTATGGCAGAGCGCCGGGACATTGAACAGGCCGAGGTCCAGGGCGGCATGCAGGCCACGATGCGGGATTCCGCGGAGAAGCTTTTGCGGGAGACTGTTTCCGGGTACAACTCCGTGTCAGTGCGCAGCAGCAATTTCGTGCCCAGGGAAGAAAAATGGCAGTATGTCCTGTTCCCGGTGTGGACGATTACATATAAAGGAAGAAACGGAAAAATCTATTACTATTCCATGAACGGGCAGACCGGAAAGGTCTGCGGCGAATTGCCGGTAGATTATGGGAAGCTTAGCCTTGCCAGCGGTATTTTGGCGGTAACAGTCCTGATACTTGCTTTGATAGGAGGATTTTTCTTATGAGATGTTTACGGACAATAAAAAAGATAAAATATTTCTTCCTATTGCTTATGATTTTGCTTTTGTTTGGAAGCACCGGTATTTTTGCAAAGGATGAGGGAAGTGTCTATGATGGAGCTTCTCTGTTGACGGATCAGGAAATTAGTTCTCTGAATGAGAAAATCACCACATTGCAGCAGGCATCCGGTTGGAATATCTATGCGGTCACCACGGATCATGCGGAAGGAAAAAGTGCAAGGGCATACGCCGATGATTTTTTTGATGCACATTCCCCCGAGCAGGAGGATGGTGTGGCACTGCTCATCGATATGGACAATCGGGAAATCTATATTTCTACCTGCGGCGAGGCAATCCGGTATCTGACGGACACCAGAGTGGATGCGATTTTGGACGATGCCTATGGATATGTGAGTGAGGGTGATTATGCCGGCTGCCTGAACGCCATGGTGGATGGCGTGTCTGCATATTATGAGAGAGGCATAAACAAGGGGCAGTACAATTATGATACGCAAACAGGAAAAGTTTCAGTCTATCGAAGTCTGACTCCCGCGGAAATTCTGGTGGCTGTGCTTCTCGCTCTTGCGGTTGGCGGAATCTTCTTTGGGGTGACAGTGGGAAAGTACCGATTGAAGTTCGGCACCTGGCAGTATCCTTTCCGGGATTATGGAGAGGTCAATCTGCGGGTTCGCGATGACCGGTTTGTGAATAAATTTGTGACGCACCGAAGAATCCCAAGGCAGACCAGCGGCGGAGGCAGTGGCGGTGGAGGCAGCAGAAGCAGCACCCACAGAAGCAGCAGCGGGCGTTCCCATGGAGGCAGCGGACGTAAATTTTAGCTTTTTTTTTGGAGAAAAAGAGGTTGCGTCAGCAGCCTCTTTGTGTTATTATCTTCCACATGAGAACAAATGTAAGCGTATTGCAAACAAAAAGAGGAAAGGAAGAGGCAGAAAATAGACCATGAAGGATAAAGGTCAGTACTATGTTTTAAAAGAAAAGGCAGTGCCTGATGTGCTGCTGCGGGTGGTGGAAGCAAAGCGCCTGCTGGAATCCGGAAGAATTTCATCCGTGCAGGAAGCCACCGAGAAAGTGGGAATCAGCAGAAGCTCTTTCTATAAATATAAAGATGATATTTTCCCATTCCATGATACGGCGAAGGGAAAGACCATCACAATGGTAATCCAGCTTGATGATGAGCCGGGATTGCTTTCTGTAGTGCTTCAGATTGTGGCAGAATTTCATGCCAATATCCTGACCATCCACCAGAGTATTCCCATCAACGGAATCGCATCCCTGACGTTAAGCGTGGAGGTGTTGCCCGAGACGGGAGATGTGGCAGAGATGGTAGCCAGCATCGAGGAGCAAGGCGGCGTACATTATGTGAAAATATTGGGCAGAGAATAGAATATGATACAATAAAACGGAGGAATTATGATTAAAGCAGCAGTTATGGGATACGGAACCATTGGTTCCGGCGTAGTGGAAGTGTTAGATATCAATCAGAGCAGCATTGCAAAACGCGCCGGGGATGGCATTGAGGTAAAATATGTTCTGGATTTAAGAGACTTTCCGGGAGATCCGATACAGGAAAAGGTTGTTCACGACTACAGAACCATCGCGGAGGACCCGGAAGTACAGATCGTAGTGGAGACCATGGGCGGTGTAGAACCGGCTTATACCTTTGTCAAAACGATGATTGAGGCGGGCAAACACGTTACCACTTCCAACAAGGCACTGGTAGCAGCAAAGGGAGCGGAACTGATCGCTCTCGCAAAAGAGAAAAACGTAAACTTTATGTTCGAGGCAAGCGTTGGCGGAGGTATTCCAATCATTCGTCCATTGAATTCCTGCCTCACAGCCGATGAAATTGAAGAGATTACCGGCATTGTAAACGGAACCACCAATTACATGATGACAAAAATGTCTCAGGAAGGCCTGGAATTTGACGATGTATTAAAAGACGCGCAGGCGAAAGGTTATGCGGAAAAAGATCCTACCGCAGATATTGAAGGCTACGATGCCTGCCGTAAAATAGCGATCCTGACCTCTCTGGTTTGCGGACAACAGGTAGATTTTGAGGATATTCATACCGAGGGAATCACAAAGATTACTGCAGCTGATATCAAATATGCCAAAGCAATGGGCAGAGCTATCAAGCTCTTAGCTTCCAGCAAAAAAGTAGAAAACGGCTATGTGGCTATGGTAGCACCCTTTTTACTTCCGGCATCTCATCCTCTCTACAGCGTAAATGATGTGTTCAACGCAATTTTCGTACATGGAAACGTGTTGGGAGACGCCATGTTCTACGGCAGCGGTGCAGGAAAGCTTCCGACAGCCAGCGCAGTTGTGGCAGATATCGTGGAGATTGCAAAGCATTTAGATACAAACATTGCCACCACATGGAGTTCTAAAAAGCTGGAACTGGTGGATTACAGACAGAACGTGAACCGCTTTTTCGTGCGCACCACAGCGGATGCAGCGGCTGTTGAAAAAGTATTTGGCAGCGTAGAATATGTGACAGCAGAAGGTGTGACCGGAGAAAACGGATTTATCACTAACGCTATGAGCGAGGCAGAATATGAAGAAAAAGCAGCACAGCTGGATGGAATTTTACAGATGATCCGCGTGGCAGTGTAATGATGATTATTGTGCCATCCAATAGGGCGTGAAAAATTTAAGCTGAAAGGGTAACAGTGAGGATATATGAACTGTTACAAGCAATGAGATAGTGTACCGGAAAGAAACAAACTTTGCGTGTACAGAAATGAGGAAGTTATGAAATATTTAGTAATTTTAGGGGATGGCATGGCAGACCGCCCTATCGAAGAACTGGGTGGGAAGACTCCGTTAGAATATGCCAGCACCCCGAAAATGGATGAACTGGCATCCAAAGGAGAAATCGGTATGGTCCACACCATACCGGACGGCATGAAGCCGGGCAGCGACACGGCAAACCTTTCGGTGCTGGGCTACAACCCGAGACAATTTTATTCCGGACGCTCCCCACTTGAAGCGTTGTCCATCGGCGTCCCGATGAAAGACACCGACATTGCACTGCGCTGCAATATCGTGACCCTGTCTGAGGAAGAAGAAAATTACGAGGACCGCACCATCATTGACCACAGCTCCGGAGAAATCAGCACAGAAGAATGCGCCGTTTTACTGGAGGCAGTAAAAAAAGAACTGGAAAGCGATATTTTTCACTTCTATGTGGGAACCAGCTATCGCCATTGCTTGATCTGGGAGAACGGGCAGGTCGTAGATTTGGTTCAGCCCCATGATGTGCTGGGACAGAAAATAGGAGATAAGCTGCCGGAAAACGAAATGCTCCGTTCCATGATGAAAAAGAGCTATGAGATTCTGGTTAACCACCCTATCAATATCCAGCGAAAGAAAAAAGGCTTAAATCCTGCCAACTCCTGCTGGTTCTGGGGTGCAGGAACAAAGCCGGCATTATATCCTTTCAAGGAGCGCGCCCATGTAAAAGGCGCCATGATTTCCGCTGTGGATTTATTGAAGGGAATCGCAGTGGGAACCTCCATGAAGGTCATTACCGTGGAGGGAGCCAATGGCGGACTGGACACCAATTATGAGGGCAAGGCACAGGCGGCAGTGGATGTGCTTACCAAGGAAGGCTATGATTTCGTTTACGTACATTTGGAAGGCCCGGACGAGATGGGACACCAGGGCAGTGTGGAGAAAAAGGTAAAGGCCATAGAGTGCCTGGATTCCCGCATCATAAAGCCTATTGTGGAGGGCTTAGAGGCAGCAGGAGAAGCATTCCGCATGGTAATCCTGCCGGATCACCCGACACCGATCTGCATCCGTACCCATTCCGCGGAAGATGTACCGTATCTGCTCTATGACAGCACAAAGCAGCGGAAGACCTGTAATCACTACAACGAGAAAGAGGCAGCCGCTTCCGGAAATCTGATTGCAGAGGGACATAAGCTGGTTGACTATCTGTTGGAAGTATAATTTTTCAAAACCCTTTGGGCATATGCCTAAAAACCCGGAATAAAAGAGAAGAATTTGATAGAAATTCAGACGGAATGTGGGCATAGAAAGCAAATTTTTTTATATATGCCCACGATGTTCTGAAAGTAGAGGATGAAATGGCGCAGTGGCAAATGCAACGCATGTGAATAAAATAGAACGTAAAGCAGTTGTTATGAGGTATGAAACATGCAGACAGTTCTATTAATTGTAGCTCTTTCCGTCGATGTTTTCCTTGCCTGTGTGGCATGTGGAACAGAAAAAATAAAAATAGGGATAAAAACAGCACTCTGCATCAGCGCAATATGCAGCGGAGTGCTGTTTTTGTCCCTTGTTGCAGGAACAGCATTAAATGGATTGCTCCAGGAGAAATACACAGACATTCTGTGTTTTGCAGGACTCCTTCTGGTGGGAATCGTCAAGCTGTCGGAATACGGAATCCGGGCGTATATTAAAAAATACAAATTCCTGTGCAAAAAAGTAAAAATCACATTTTCCCAGCTAAGCTTTATTTTAAGTATTTATAATAACCCTGTCATGGCAGACAAAGACCATTCTTCCGTCATGTCCGTGGCGGAAGGGGTTTTCTTTGCCCTGGCTATGTCTTTAGACGGACTTTTCGGAGGCTTAGGCGCAGCAATGCTTGGGATAAACATCTGGCTCACCGTAATCTGCAACTTTGCCATCAGCTTCCTGGCAGTCATGACGGGAAGCCTGGCAGGCCGGGCAGCAGCCCTGCGCCGGGATACGGATTTATCCTGGCTGGGCGGAGTGTTGTTCGTGGTGCTGGCATTTACTAAGCTTTTCTGAGTAGGATTGCCTTATTCTTTCTGTAAGCCGCAGGCGTCATACCACAGTTTTCCTTAAAAACACGACTTTATACAGCAATAAATGAGTGGTTTTATATCCTGTTTCACTAGATATTCTATTCTATAGAAGGATATAATATCAATAAAAATGAAAATGGCGAAGAAACGGGAATTTGTCTGGTTGTCAGACGTTAGGCGGCAATGTGTAAAAAGAAAGAAGGTAAAAAATGAGTCGAGAAGAAGCAAGAAAAGAAGCAGGAAAAAAAGCATGGGAATTGGTTTCCCAAATGACAATCGAGGAGCGGGCAAGCCAGCTCCGCTACGACGCGCCGGCCATCAAAAGACTGGGAGTACCGGCCTATAATTGGTGGAATGAAGCGCTTCATGGAGTGGCAAGAGCCGGACAGGCAACCGTCTTTCCCCAGGCCATCGGGATGGCGGCAACTTTTGACGACAAACTGATCGAAAGCGTTGCGGACGTCATTGCCACGGAGGGCAGGGCAAAATATAACGCATATTCCGCGCAGGAAGACCGGGATATTTATAAGGGCCTTACCTTCTGGTCTCCCAACGTAAATATTGTCCGTGATCCAAGGTGGGGACGCGGACATGAAACCTATGGCGAAGACCCTTATCTTACTTCTCAGATGGGAAAAGCCTTTGTAAAAGGCCTGCAGGGAGAGGGAGAAGTGATGAAGGCGGCCGCATGTGCCAAACACTATGCCGTACATTCCGGGCCGGAAGCATTGCGTCACGAGTTTGATGCTGATGTTACGCCGAAGGATTTGGAAGAAACCTACCTGCCCGCTTTTGAATCCCTGGTAACAGAGGCAAAGGTGGAAGCGGTCATGGGGGCTTATAACCGCACCAACGGCGAGCCCTGCTGTGGAAGTAAAACGCTGATTCAGGATACACTTCGGGACAAATGGGGCTTTGAAGGACATTTTGTTTCGGACTGTGGGGCAATCAGTGATTTCCACGAGCGCCATATGGTGACCTGTACCGCAGAGGAATCCGCGGCCATGGCCTTAAATGCAGGCTGTGACCTCAACTGCGGAAACACTTATCTACATATATTAAGTGCATATCAGAACGGTCTAGTCACGGAGGAGGCCATTACGAATGCGGCAGTGCGCCTGTTTACCACCAGGTACATGCTTGGCCTGTTTGATGGAAGTGAATACGATAACATCCCCTATGAGGTGGTGGAATGCAAAGAACACCTTGCGCTTTCGGAACGAACGGCGGAAGAAAGCTTTGTTTTGTTGAAAAATGACGGCATCCTTCCACTGAACAAAAACAGCCTGAAAACGGTAGCTGTGATTGGGCCAAATGCTTTCAGCCGTCAGGCACTGATAGGAAATTATCACGGAACGGCATCGGAATATGTGACGATTCTGGATGGAATCAGAGAGTACCTGGGCGATGATGTGCGCCTGCTCTACGCGAAGGGCTGTGAGCTGGCAAAAAAGAAAACGGAGAGCCTGGCAATGGAAATGGACCGTATTTCGGAAGCAAGAATTGTGGCACAAAACAGTGACGTGGTACTGCTTTGCGTAGGACTGGATGAAACCTTAGAAGGAGAGGAAGGCGATGCGAGCAATGCAGATGCATCCGGCGACAAACGGAACCTTTCTTTGCCGGATTCCCAGTTAAGGCTGATGGAAGCCATGGCAGAAACCGGAAAACCGGTGATTCTTTGCCTTTGTGTCGGAAGTGACATTGATCTAAGTTATGCAGATAAAAATTTCCGGGCCATTGTCCAGATGTGGTACCCGGGTGCACAGGGAGGCAGAGCTGCTGCAAGACTTTTATTCGGCGAGACATCAGCCTTTGGAAAGCTTCCGGTGACCTTTTATGAGACCTTAGAGGAACTGCCGGAATTTACAGACTATTCCATGAAGGGAAGAACCTATCGGTATATGAAAAAGAAAGCGCAGTTTCCATTCGGGTTCGGCTTGAATTATGGGGATGTAATAGTGAACCACGGCTCTGTCAGGCAGAAGGAAAATGGTTTAATTCTGTCTGTAACGCTGGAAAACAAGGGAAATATGGATACCGACGAGGTGGTTCAGGTATATGTGAAACACCGGGATTCTGAGTATGCGACAGAAAATCCGCAGCTCTGTGCCTTTAGACGTGTCCATGTCAAAGCAGGAGAGCATTATAGCACGGAGATTAAAATAGAAAAGAAAGCATTTACGGTGGTAGATGAAGAGGGAAAAAGATTCACACCGGGTGGAACCTATCATCTTTACGTGGGCTGTGGCCAGCCGGATGAGAGAACGGAAGAACTTACCGGGAATAAATCCGTAACAGTTCAGATACCTTCACTGTTACGTGCATCCAGCCATTAAAATCGCTTCGCGATGGGGCTGGATGCTTGCATGTTCCACGTTTTCTTACGCCCTTAGCAGTAAATGCTAAGGGCTGTCTGAACTGTTACAGAAATCCTTACAGTTGGAATATATCTTATAAATCTTACTCTTGTCTTTCTGGAAGTAACTGGTATAATAAATTTATCTGAATACGGATAAATCAGAGAGCGGAGACGATTTAATGATCTTGTGGCCTCGGAGGGAGAGCCAGGAGATTATTTTTGCGGCTCTTTTGTTTTATTAAGGAAACAAATGATTATGCAAAGGAAAACAAAGGAGAAATTGATATGGCAAAATATGTAATGGCATTGGACGCGGGCACCACCAGTAATCGATGTATTTTATTTAATGAGGCAGGCGAAATCTGCTCCATGGCACAAAAAGAATTCCGGCAGTTTTTCCCGAATCCGGGCTGGGTGGAACACGATGCCAATGAAATCTGGTCCAGCATGCTTGGTGTTTCAGTGGAGGCCATGAACATGATCGGTGCAACGGCCGCAGATATCGCAGCCATCGGCATCACAAATCAGCGCGAGACGGCAATAGTCTGGAACAAAGAGACGGGAGAACCGGTCTATAACGCTATCGTATGGCAATGCAGACGAACCTCGGACATCGCAGATGCGTTGAAGAAAAAAGGGTTAGAGG
>JAGASC010000112.1 GCA_017621905.1 Roseburia sp. | reverse complement strand
GGCAGCTCTGGAAAAATGCGGTTTCCGGGATGCCGTTATCACAGCACAGCGGGCATGTACGCAGAAATCCCGGGACATGAGTAAAAAATAATACGGAGGCTAAATTATGTGGGCATATGAAAGTGTTTTTTATCAAATTTATCCGCTGGGTTTTTGCGGGGCACCTTTTGAAAATGATGGCATCCTGACACACCGGATTCTTAAGGTGAATGACTGGATTCCCCATATCAAAAAGCTTGGAGCAAACGCCATCTATTTTTCCCCGGTGTTCGAATCTGACACCCACGGCTACAACACAAGAGATTACCGCACTATCGACACCCGCCTTGGCACGAATGAGGACTTTAAGCAGGTGTGTGACAACCTCCATGCCGAAGGAATCCGTGTGGTGTTAGATGGTGTGTTCAACCATGTAGGAAGAGGCTTCTGGGCATTTCGTGATGTGCTGGAAAAGCGCTGGGATTCTCCCTACAAGGACTGGTTTTTCCTGAATTTTGACTGGAACTCCAATTATAATGACGGGCTCTGGTATGAGGGCTGGGAAGGCAATTATGATCTGGTAAAAATTAATCTGCGCAACGAGGAAGTTGTACAGCACATTTTTGCCTGCATCAAAGACTGGGTGGAGGAGTTTGACATTGACGGTCTGCGGCTGGATGTGGCATATTGTCTGGACAGGGATTCTCTTTGCAGACTGCGCAGTTACTGTGACAGCTTAAAGCCGGACTTTTTCTTGGTAGGCGAGACATTGCACGGAGATTATAACCAGCTGATGAACGATGCCATGTTACACTCTGTGACCAATTACGAGTGTTATAAGGGACTGCATTCCAGTTTTAATTCCATGAATATGTTTGAAATTAACCACTCTCTGCTTCGGCAGTTTGGGCCGGAAAATTGGACTCTCTATAAGGGAAAACATCTGCTCTCCTTCGTGGATAACCATGATGTGACCCGGGTGGCCAGCATTTTAAATAATGAGAGACATCTGCCGCTTATCTACGCGCTGGCTTTTGGTATGCCGGGCATCCCCTGCGTATACTATGGCAGCGAATGGGGAGCAAAAGCGAGAAAAGAAGAAGGTGATCCGGCGCTGCGCGCCTGCTTTAACACACCGGAATGGAATGAACTGACCGATTTTATCAGCAGACTTGCGGAAATAAAGAAAAAATCCCCTGCATTCAATTACGGGAATTTCAGGTCAGTGCTTCTTACGAATAAGCAATGTATTTTTGAACGCCGCTGTGACGAGGAACGGATACTTGTGGCCATCAATGCGGATGATGCGCCCTTTGATGCGCATTTTGATGCCGGATGCGGTACGGCACTTGATATGATTACCGGGGAAATGCATGATTTCGGCGGTGGAAGCACCTTACCGCCTTACTCTGTTGCTTTCTGGAAAATGGAGCACTAATTTTCACTTCAAAAAATTCGCAAACACCTTGCTGCCATACTCTACTGCTTTTTGGGAGATGAAACGGTAACAAAAAATTTGACTCATTTACACTAGAACGCAGGAAACATCAAAAGTTCCTGCGTTCTAGTATCATTACAACCTATTATCAGCTGATATCGTCAGAAGCCTTGCTTTTATCTTCCAAATCAATATCTACTTGAATTCCCAAAAGTTTACTGCTTGGAGCATCATCGTTTAACTCAAGAATTATGTTTTCGCTTATAATCTCCTCAAATTCCTCTTCTGACATTAGTGATTGAAAAGAAAGAAGCGCATCTTCATTTATTGAACAAATGTATTGAAAATCCTCCTGCTTACATGTTTTATATACAAGCCGAAATAATGTTTCCCGCTGAGGGGGAGCCATGTTTGCAAAAAGTCTGCTATCATGAGCAATAAAACGCATTTTACTCTGCTCACGGCTGGAATACATCCGTACCGGGGTGGATCACTTTAATACGTTAACTGCGGCAGATGGGACTATTTCCACTGCACTTCCATATAATTCTCCGCTATCGCGTTGTTTAACGAAAATGTCTCCACGATATAAGTAACAGTTTCTTCACGCGAACTGCCACGTTCCCGACACGCTGCAATTGCTACATTTTAGGGTACATTTTACATTGTGGTACCATTTTCTTCATCACCGGCCATGCATCATCCGGATAAAACTGATGTCCTCCATCACCCGTTACCAGATGACACAAATCTTCTTTTCCAAACTGCCTGTACGCATTCTGAATCAACGTAAAGCTTTCTTCCACACCACCAAGTGGGAAAATGGGATCCTCCTTTCCACACACCACCACAAGAGGTCTGGGAGCGATCAATCCTCCAAGATCACCCATGTTAAAATAGCGTCGGATGCTGGGAATAAAATTACAGGGACAATGATGCATTGCCATAATCGATGCCTCATAAGTACACACAGCACAGGAGGGCATGGCGAACCGAATGCGCTCATCCATGCAGGACGCATAAAAGGTTGCCGTTCCGCCTCCGGAATTGCCCATGCAGATCAGTTTTTCGATATCAATGTACTCTGTAAAATGCGCATAGATCACATCAATCAAACGCATCACATCCCACACGCGCTCACCAATCGCAGTCCGGCCAACCAAAAGTGCAGCCATACTTTCATTATCCGATGCACATGCTGGGCTTCCCGTTTTACTCTGTCCGGCTTCACCCATATACCGTTGGTCCATGGCAATGGCACAGCAGCCTTCTTTTACGGCTCTTATGGCAAAATCTCTTCCCCCTGCTATGGTGTCCACATCGCCCTCAAATTTGGCAACACCGATGGAAATATGTTTTCCGGTAGAATGTCCCTGCAGACAGATGACACCCGGGCGAGCTTTAGCCTCTCCTGCCGGAATCAGCAGATTACATGGCACAAAATAGCCTTCTTCACTTTGAAATTCAAAGTCGATCCGGATATATTCCTCCTCTTCGCTCCGTCCTGTGATTGTAAACAGATCCTCACATTTTGCAAAGGGAAGTCCCAGCAATTCTTCCAGTTTCTTTCTTGCCTCACTTTGCCAGGTCGCAATATCCCGGCTGCCGTCATAGCGCATTTCGGGTGTTTTTTGCGCTGCAATATAATTTATATATTTATGCGAATTATAAATTTTCATCCTTTACGTCCCTCTCATTTCTCATATTAGCTGTCGGAAACAATTCTCTCCACACATCTGTATGCGCTTCGCAATCAAGATAATGACCAAAATGGGCATTGCGCCATTCTTCCACTCCATCTGCACAGGCGTTTTTTATAACCTCTAAGTAAGCCCCTTTCATACTCTCACAAAAGCTGTGCCATCCATCCTTCCATTTTCCCTCTGCCAATTCCTGGTTTCGCTTTGCAAAAGCCTCCATGATTTCTGTCTTTTCCCGGCCGTCGGCAAGTGCCATACCATTTCCCCGAACTACCAAAGGAATAAACTCTATTGCGTTATTTTCCGTATCGTATTTTACCACAAGACAATTATTCCACGTCTTTTCCAGATTCGCATTCATAAATTCCGGCTTTACAAAATGGAAATTCCCCTGCCCATAAAGAATATGCCCGTCTTCATACTGCTCGTAACAACCAATGCAATGACTGTGCTGGCAAAGAACCACGTCCGCGCCATTCCTTACCATTGCCCGACAAAGTTTATAAAGTCTGGGGGAAGGATACCTGCAATGTTCTTTTCCACCATGATAAATCACAATTACCCGGTCGCATGTTTCCTTCGCTTTCCGAATATCCTCCATCGTGTCATATTCTTCATAGGGCCTGCATCCCATACGATCCTCAAGTGCATAGGAGTATTCATGCTCACATACTGCGATAATTGCCAGCTTTTCTTTGCCCTTTTCAATCACCAGATTTTTTCGCGAGTCCTCATAGTCACTGCCAAATCCCGTATAGCCTATCCCTGCTTTTTCCAATGTGCTTATCGTATCCAGGGCTCCCCTGATTCCAAAATCAAAGAAATGGTTATTACTTATACCGCAGTAATTTACGCCCAACAGCTTTAGTGTCTCCGCCGTATTGGCAGATGCTTTCAGATGCGGTCCAAATTTCTCAATTGTATTTTCACTTTCTGTGAGCGCGCATTCCAGATTAACAAAATGAATATCGTTTCCCTGAAAGCTTGAAACAATGTCTGAAAATAAAGCATCTACATTTTTACTTTCAAACAGTGGATTGGTGACTGCTGTCGGTGACAGATCCCCTAACCATAATGTTTTCATAAGATTCCTCCTTGTCTTTTCTTTGTTTTTCTTTGCTCTTTTTGCCTTCTTCTCATTTTTTGCACAAAATTAAGTTGCTGCAAACATTCTTGTTGATATTTTTCTTTTTTTCGATATATAATCATTATATTCTCGGTGTTTTTTAATTGCAATGAACGCATTTATTATAATATGCCATTTTTTGCACTATTTTAAGGAGTATTTTTTATGTCAAATTATCTTGTAAAGGAAATTACCCATTATTGCAATGTTGCCCTTCCAAAATGCGGCCAAATTTCAGAGCACGTAATCGATTATTATGATTTTACTTTCATGCTGGAAGGACGTATGACTTATTATGCGAATGGCACCAAGTATATAATGGAAAAAAATGATGCTATTTTTTTGAAGCCGCAAACCCTTCGGTCTCGCGTTGCCGGGAATGAACCGGTTCGTTTCGTCAGCTTTAATTTTTATGCCCTTAACGATGACCTCCTGCCATTTAACGAATATTTACCGAAATGTATCACTTCTAACATCCGTAAGCTGATAGAGCTGTATCCCCCAAGCCATCTGACTACCTTTTATCACTCAAAGGAAAAATGTACCAACATGCTGAACTTTATTCTTTTTGAACTCCTGGATACAGATGCCATGAAATCCGGAAACGAACATGTGATTCGGATTCTGAATTATATCGAGGAGCACATTACAGACAAAATTACGTTACAGACCATCAGCGCTTACATAAATCTTTCCAGAGAATATACCTCTTATATTTTTAAAAGGGAAACCGGAAAAACTCTGACGACTTACATCAACGAACGTAAGCTGCGCCTAGCAAAGGAATTGATATTAAATGAGGAAATGTCACTGGCCGACCTTGCTGCCCACCTTGGATATGAGAACTATAATTATTTTTCCAAGATATTTAAAAAGTATCTGGAAATAACACCTATGGAACTAAAAAAAAGATAATGCTGTTTATTTTATTATTTTGAATTAAAAACAAGACGCATACTTAACTTTAAGACCACGCAATCATCGCGTGGTCTTATAATAAATCCATATCAGACTTTCCATGTGAAAAGGAGCAAAAAATGTGCAAAATCGCTCAAATAAACAAACAGATCAGTTAAGATAAGGTAAGCGTATTCTCTCCGCCTGTAAGTTTGCATTCCAAATTTCCCAAAATGAGGGCACCAAATCATACGCATAAAAGAATCTGGACGCAGCCATCAATGTATTTGCATCAAGTAAAAATTTCTCTGATGTACTTACCATAAAACACCTCCCAGCCCACTTGCAACTTCAGAAAATGTTTTACTGGTAGTATTCGTCAACCGCCAGAACCCTTTTCCTGCTTAGATTAAATATAAGCCTCTATTGCATCAGACACTACTTGACTATACATACCTTTGCTGATTTTGCCATTATCCAATGCCCGTCTTGCCAGCACGCTCTCACTACAGTGGAAATATTTTGCCAATTCTTTTATTTTTTGATAAGCATCATCATTTGCATTTTTAATCCAATTCTCGACGAAATGTACCTTCGGAACCATAAGTTCTCCTGCAACTGCATTACAGATAACCTCAATAGCCTTTACTCCTTCACCTGAATATCTTCTGTCGTTATACAAGTCATTTTCTCCAAGCCATATATGAACGATTTCATGGAACAAAGAAAATAATCGGCCGCCCAAAGAATCCGCCCCATTAATAAAAATCAGAGGAGCGAAATCATTTACCATTGCAAAAGCCCTGAACTCATTTACATCCAAAGCACGGTGCGTATTTTTTCCTACAATACCACTCATCATAACAATAACACCGCATTCCTCCAAAAGCCTTCTTATCTTGTTAAAAGCTCCGGAGGAATCCATACACTCACGATACCATCCTTTGTCCAAGCCCAAATCTGCTCGAATTCTGCCAGCAATTGTCTCTACATCATTATGTCCCTTCAGACTTCCCACAACTGCAACGGCATCATACTTCATTTCTCTTCTATAATCCACCATCCAGTTTTGAACTGCATCCATTTCATGAATCGTATCAATCATATTTCTGCTTGGATTTACCAACTCAACACTATCTAATGTCCTGTATTCCAACAAATCAATCTGCTCTACCGGTGGTGTCTGCAAAAAGAAATACCCCAAAGGAATCTGGGACTTCTTACTGAAATCCTCAATTTGGTTAAAAGTCGGACTCTTACTACCATCAAGCCACTGCTTTATATTATTCATCAACTTTGCACCCAGCTTTTCTTCACTTGTCTGACTAAGCGCCCAAGTAAGTATCGCCGGCTGTATATTTACATTTACTGTTGACATCACTGTCCCTCCTTCTAACCATGATTAATTATATTGTATCAAAAAAACTGCTACTCCACCACACTTCTTTATAATTTTTCTCTTAAACCAAAAAATCACACGTAAATTCGACTTCCGCTCGGCATGCAATAAAATCCCCAAAACCACAACTTTTGCTATTATTTTAGCTCTGATTTTGGGGATATCATATACAAGATTGATATTTTTTCTTTCGTGTGGAATTTACTTTTTCAATTCACCAAAAAAATTCACTTTGTTTGTTTCTATCTATTTTTAGCCAAATGGTTTGCCGGAATCCTCATTTTAATCATCTCCCTCGTTTAGAATATTTGAAAAACCATTACTCTATAAATTAACTAAATGACATTGCGGCCTGAACTGTTGCTAAAGTTCTCTACCAGATAAAAATTTCCTGTCCCGTAAGCTTCCAGATTGCCTCCAGAAAATAATAGTCCGCATACATGAGCGGGAATTCATGTCTTTCATCATGAAAAGCACCGGTACATTTCTCCACTATGTTGTCACACGCCAGTGTAAAATTGCATCTCTTTTCTGCCAATGTCTTCAGCAAACGAAGGGCTGCATCATAATATTTCTTTCCATCTTCATCTCCGGCTTCCGATGCGCATCTGGCGATTTCCAGCATTCCACATACTGCAATGGTCGTTGCAGAGGAATCCTCCCATTTACAGTCTTCGGGCTGTCTGAAATCCACCAGAACAAGACCATCTTCTTTGATATTGGACATGAAGTAATCCGCAACGTGTTTTGCGCAGGTTAAGTATTTTTCTTCCTTCGTGTGGATATAGCTTATTACAAAGCCATAAATCGCCCAGGCCTGTCCTCTGGTCCAAGAAGAACCCTCTGCGTATCCCTGCCCACCATAGGACCGCAAATATTCACCTGTCACCGTGTCGAATTCTACAATATGCTTCACAGAATAGTCTTCTCTTATAAAATATTTCATAACAGTGTCCGCATGGGATGTAGCAATGTAATAAAATCGATAATCCCTTGTCTGCTCATATGCCCAGTAAAGCAACGGCAAATTCAGC
>JAGASC010000111.1 GCA_017621905.1 Roseburia sp. | reverse complement strand
TTAGTGCAGGTAAAGTTTATGAAGATGAAAATGCACTTGTAGAAGAAGTAAATAAGGCAATTGCTGATTTACAAGAAGCTATAGATGGATTAGTTAAGAATAATGTAAATAAAGATGTCCTTCCTGATCTGCATTTAAAGTTTCCGGATACTTAGCGCTCATCCATGCCGGCGGAGCTGCAGTAGGTGTACAAAAGATGACCTTCATACCTTTTTTTAAAGAAAGTTCCAAAAATTCATCAAAGAAATTGAAATCAAATTCACCTTCCTGGGGTTCAAACTTGTTCCACGCAAATTCGCCAATACGGATCACCTTAATGCCGGCTTTCAGCATTCTCTCCAGATCCTCTTCCCAAAGCTCCTTCTTCCATTGCTCAGGGTAATAACATGCACCCAGTGTGATATTGGTACCGTCCAAGATGTTTTTCATTATTAATGTTCCTTTCTGCTTCTCTATTTATTTAGAAATCGTCCGAAAAGACGTTCTGCATTCTTTCTTAAAATATTTTCTTTATCTTCATCAGATATCAAAGCATACTCAATCCGCCCCCTCTGAGCACCTGGTGCATAAGTATCTGTTCCAAACAAAATGCGCTCCGATCCCACGCGTCCAACTGTATACTCTATAACCAGATTTTTAAAGCTGGCCATACCGGAAGTATCCCCATAAACATTTCCATACTTTGCCCCTTCAATGGCTCTGGAGTCTGACACCCCATAGGATCCCAAATGAGCCATAATAAACGTCACATCCGGATATCTATTGGCAAAAGGCAATATGTAATCCGCATCGGTCTCCGGATGTATCTGTATAATAGCTTTATGTACGGATGCAAAGGAGAAGATCTTATCACCGAATTCCGACAAACTATACTTATGATCTACAGGATGCAATTTTATACCCACACACTTTCCATGACCAAGAATCCTGTCGGCCTGCTGAAAAGTCTTTTCATTCCGGGGATCAATGACCACCCACTGGTATAAACCTTCTACCTCCTGAACCAGTTTGAACAAATATTCATTTTCTTCCTCCACCGGCTCAGTACTTTCCACAGAGGCATATGTGGAGCAGAACATTTTATCAATGCCGGCACCTTCACTCAATTTCGTGAATATATCAAGATATGCTGACTCTAATTCATTCTTTTGCGGTTCATATTTTGTTTCGTGAAATATGTGCATATGTGTATCGATTGCTTTTATGTTCACTTTTTTCATCTCCTTATTTGCAAATCAGGCGGTGTCTGATAGAACACCGCCTGATTCAATTACTGATTTAATTGCTGTTTCACATTTGACCTTTTATTTGGTCTTTTTCTTTTTTACAACAACTACTGCTACTGCTGTAATTACTATAATTGCTGCGATAATCGCAATAATAACACCTACATTCGAGGTTTCTTCTGCGGGATTTTCATCCACAGGATTTTCTGCCGGTGTTTCTACTTCTTCTGAAGGTTCGCTAGGAGCTTCTGCTTTGCCTACCAATGTATACTCTGTTGCAGGAACCTGATCACCGTGTGCTGTACCATTGCCGGGATCATCACTTGTGATATCGTTTATCTGCATAGCCATGCTGAAGGTTCTGCCGCCGTCCAGAGCATTGAAAGGAAGCGCTACTTCTACTACATATCCGTCATCGGTTGCGGTTACAAATGCCTGTGAACCAGAGAAATCATACGGTGTTTTGCCGTCCGCATCTGATCCCAGGAAATGCAATCCGCTAGATGAGGTATGTACCTTATAGGTAATATACTCATCAAGGAACCACATTTCTACACAGTCATCCTGCCAGCCTGCTTCAGGGCCTGCTGTAGCAGGTGTTGCGTCCTTTACTTCTACAGCGTAGTACAGATAGTTTTCATCCCAAAGGAAATATCCCTTTGCAGTTGTGTCTGTTCCTGTACAGTCACCCCACACATAGAAGTTAGGGTTATCTAATACAAAGTTTGCAGATGTTGTATAGATATCATCCATCTGACCATCCAATTCGGGAGTTCCCTTCTGAACTTCAGTAATAATAGGTTCTACACCGCCAACCAGTGTATACTCTGTTGCAGGAACCTGATTTCCAGATGCTGCTCCATGTCCGGGATCATCACTTGTAATATCGTTTATCTGCAGAGCCATACTGAAGGTTCTGTCGTTTGCCAGGTTGTTGAAAGGAAGTGCTACTTCCACCACATATCCGGTATCAGTTGTGGTTGCAAATGCTTGTGAACCGGAGAAATCATATGCTGCTTTACCATCTGCATCTGATCCCAGGAAATGCAATCCACTGGATGATGTATGTACCTTATAGGTAAAATACTCATCCAGAAACCACATTTCTACACAGTCATCCTGCCAGCCTGCTTCAGGGCCTGCTGTAGCCGGAGTCGCATCCTGTACTTCTACTGCATAGTACAGAAAATCGTTATCCCAAAGGAAATATCCTGTTGCAGTGGTATCTGTTCCTGTACAGTCACCCCATACATAGAAGTTAAAGTTATCCAATTCAATGCCTGCAGATTTTGTATAGATATCATCCATCTGACCATCCAGTACAGGCGTTCCGAAAGCAACCTTTGTAGAAGGTGCTGCCGGAGTATCTACACATACATACTCATCTGCCGGAACCTGATTCCCGTGTGCAGTTCCATTAGCGGGATCATCACTTGTGATATCGCATACCTGCATAGCCATGCTGAAGGTTCTGCCTGTTTCCAGTTTGTTGAAAGGAAGTGCTACTTCCACTACATATCCTGTATCGGTTGTGGTTACACATGCCTGAGATCCTGAGAAATCATAAGGTGTTTTCCCGTCTGCGTCTGATCCCAGGAAATGTAATCCACTGGATGATGTATGTACCTTATAGGTAAAATACTCATCCAGAAACCACATTTCTACACAGTCATCCTGCCAACCTGCTTCAGGACCTGCTGTAGCCGGTGTTGCGTCCTGTACATCTACGGCATAGTATAAATAATTTTCATCCCAGAGCATATAACCCTTTGCGGTGGTGTCTGTTCCTGTACAGTCACCCCACACATAAAAGTTAGGATTGTCAAGCTCAAATGAAGCAGAAACCGTGTAAAGCTCATCCAGAACGCCATCCATAACAGGAGTACCATATAAAACATCCCCTGAAACCTGTGCTGCACTTACAGGAAACTGTACGCTGCATGTTAATAATGCAAATAATGCCATGGTAACAATGTGTTTCGTTAATTTTTTCATTCTTTTACACTTCTCCATCTTTAATTTATTGTATATATCTTCTGCCAGCCTTCCACAGAACTTAATACCATTACTTATCTCTGTTAGCTATTGCCGCTGCGTATGCATCTACTACAGTCTGTGCCCCGATACTGTCGAGTTCATCAAAGTATGCATCCAAGGTATCCAGAGATCTCTTGCCTACAACAAACTTTGCGATTTCCTGTTTTGCCAATCCTCTTAACGGTACTTCGATGTCAGACACCATTTCTGCAATATCCGATTCCAGATAGCATTGTCCAACTACGTCAGTAGTGATGTATGGACCAAGTGTCTTACTAACGGCCAGACAAGAAAGCGCCCAACCGCCTGTCACCCAACCTGATTCGTCAGCACGTGCTTCCTCTTCTGTCTCATACTCAAATACATACGGACGGCTGTGGATAGGTTCATATTCCATTCTGGCATTCAGGAACATATAAGGGGTAGACATTACGGTACCAATTGATGCGTTCATGAACATCTTAAAGTAATTATCCACGTAATCAGCTTCATCCATTCCTTTTTCTTCAGCTTCTGCTGCATATCCGCTTTCACCATGGATTTCATAAACATTAGCACCTTCTGTCATACCCATGTACCATTCTTCCGGACTAACATCTTTCTGAGGACCACTATGTAACAGGGCATAGCCGGTTCCATTATAGAAAAAGTCGACCAAAGCACATGCCAATTCCGGATCCTCACATTCACGAGTGATAACGAACCCACCTGTAGTAACCATATTAGACTGTGGCCACTGTTTTGTATCGCTATAGTCACTGGTCAATGGACGAGCTCCCCACCAGCCACTGTTTTTTGCAGCTTCTTCATTCAACTCACTAACGGTACCTGCCCAAAGGAAGTTTTTACCTTCCGCTTTGATTGCCTCTGCTGTAGCGCCACTCATGGTAAAGAAATCAGGATGGATCAATCCTTCTTTATAGCAATTGTGCATGAATTTTATATACTCACCGAATACTTCTCTGTCTGCAATAGGGAAAACGACTTCTCCGTTTCTCTTTGACACATAAATACCGGCACCTTCACATACATAGCCTAACGCATTCAGGATATAAACACTGGGATCATATAATGCATAACATCCGCCGAGAGGATAGAAATCATCACCATATAATGCCTTCATTTCTAACATGCAATCATACAATTCATCCAGAGTTTCGGGATATTCCCTTCCAATATCTTTCAAACAGTCATAGTTTGCCATCATGAACTGAATACCCTGACTGGAGTCTCCCATATCGGATATATAACCTGTACTCCATATATGACCATCACCGTCTGTCCAGACATTCGGAATACTGGGATATTGACTGATAAGCCAAGAAAGATTGGGCATATAGGTTTCATTAATGTAAGGACTCAAATCGATAATCTGTCCTTCACTCGAACCATATTTCATCAGCTCACTGTGATCAAATCCGCCACCAATAATCACATCGGGAAGCTCATCAGCTGCAAATGCCAATGTGAGCATCTCATTACGATTGTCCGCATTAAAGGTTTCCACTTCCAGATTGATGTTCATGAATTCTTCAATAAACTTATACATCCATACATCTTCGATATCTGTGGATACACCACTTGTTCTCTGTACCAACAATCTCAGTGTCTTCTCCGTTCCCTCTTTTACAATAGGAAGAGTTCCGTCTGAGTTCAGCCAAGACAGGTCCTTTTCTTCTACACCGGAAGACACATCTTCGTTTGTAGTGTCTTCGTTTTTACTGTCTGCTGGTTCTCCATTATTTCCACAGCCAATCGTCGTAAGTACCATGGCAATGGACAAACCAAGTGCAACTAATTTTTTGATTTTCATATAGTCCTCCTTCTGACGTTTTACGTCACATTGCTTTATTATAAGACATTTCGCCTTACATACTTAATTGAGTAAGATAACTCCTCACGATGCGAAATCCGCTCAGAACCGTACGTGCGGCTAGTCACCCCTTAACCCTTCACAGCTCCGATCATAACACCCTTGGTAAAATACTTCTGGATAAAAGGATACAGTAGAAACAGAGGTATGCAGGCAACAATAATAACAGAGTATTTCATACTTTGAGCCAAATATGCTTTGCGCATAAGCGCTTCCACTTCATCCGCTGTCTCAAAACCATTCAGATGAATCTCCGAGTTATTGATCAGGATATCTCTGAGCACTCCCTGAAGGGGTTTGAGTTTTTCTTTATACAGATAAATGAGCGCTGTGTAATAGTTGTTCCATGCACCTACGATATAATACAATGCTTCTACCGCAATGATCGGCTTCGCCAAAGGAATTGCAATCTTAAAAAAAGTCTGCCCTTCCGAAGCACCATCAATATAAGCTGCCTCATAAATCTGCGTGTCAATACTGCTGGAAAAGAAGTTTCTGATAATGATCATGTGATAACATCCTGTGGCACCAATCATCATAACCAGCGGGTTATTAATCAATCCCAGGCTCTTATTGATCAAATAGCAGGGAATCAATCCACCGCCCACGTACATGGTCGCAAAGAAATACATACTGAAAAAATTACGGAAAGGAAGGTATTTCTTTGTCAAAGCATAGCCCAACGGTATATGCAAAATCAGGTTGTATGCGGTGCTCCCAAGGGTATAATAGATAGTGTTTCGATATCCCATCCACAATCTTTTCTCCTTTAAAACATTTGTCCATGCTTCCGTATTAAATCCCTTGATGAAAAAGAATGTATGTCCGAGAGACACTTCATGCGGATCCGAGAAAGAAGCGATTACGCAAAAATATAAGGGATATAAAATGATTAATGTAATCAAAACAACTAAAGCCGTATTTACAATATCAAAGATTCGATATCCATTCAGTTTTTTTCTTGATTTTAACATAATATTTCTCCTTTAAAACAATCCAACATCTGTCAATTTTTTAGACAGCTTATTTGCTCCCAAAATGAACAGCACATTAATGACATTATTAAACAAACCAATGGCAGAAGAATAACTTAACTGCTGCTGTACCAAACCTACTTGATAAGAGTAGGTCGAAATAACCTCTGATGTGGATGAATTTAAGGGGGTTTGTAACAAGAGAACTTTTTCAAATCCCACGCTCAACATGCTCCCCATATTCAGAATTAACAATGTCATGATGGTAGGCTTTAAATGAGGCAGATTTACATGCCATATAATACGAAATCTCCCCGCACCATCAATTCTTGCCGCTTCAATCAACTCCAAAGATACACCGGATAAGCTTGCAAGATATATGATCGTACCCCACCCAAGGCCGGTCCAAGTATCAGTCAACGCATAAATAAAAGGAAAAGCACCCGGTTCTGACATAAGGTCTGTCGGCTGACCGCCGAATTTAGCGATGATCAGATTAATAAGACCCGTTCTGTTCAGCATTAAGATCGCCATGGAAGCAACTACAACCGTTGAGATAAAATACGGCATATATGTAATCTGCTGACAGATTCTTTTCAGTTTTTGGCTTTTCATCTCATTTAGCATTAACGAAAAAATAATAACTAACGGAAAGTTAATAATAAGACAAGTGACATTAATTCTTATCGTATTGATCAGAATAGTCGAAAAATAAGGATACTCCAAAAATCTTTTAAAGTGCTTCAGTCCAACCCATTCACTTCCCCAGATTCCGGCACGGCTACTGTAATCTTTAAACGCAACCACAATGCCCCAAAGCGGAAGATACGCAAAAATAAACGTCGCAACAAACCCCAATAGGATCATCAGGTAAAGCAACCTGCAACGATACATTTGCTTGAGCAAAGATTTTATGTTTGTTTTCATTTTCAAACCTCCTGGTATAAAAATTGTTATTCAAAAAATATCAGACATGTCTACCGCTTCACACTAGCATATATTTTGTACAAATTCAATTGCTGTAACGGTTAAAAAGCATGCTCTTTTGTTCAAAACCAACCACTTGTATTTATATTTTAGCATTCTCTTCCGTCACTTGCACTTGCTATAACATCTTTCTGGCTTGCTTTTTTGTCTATACCCTTACATATAATCAATTTTCGCATTGCCATTTTCATCATAAATTACAGCATTTTTATCTAAAATCACTTCATTTATAGCCTCTAAATAGGCTTGTATGGAAGGATATAGTGGTTCATACTGCTCCAAAATCTTTTTTGCTTTCATTCCTTCCTCGGACAGCAGTTCCAAAACCACAAAAAGTAACGCCTTGGCTGCATTGAGACAAACTCTTTCAGGATTTGTCACACAATAATCTACGCCATGCACCGTTCCGGAGGCTCCCGCCACATAAAACTGTACCCCAGGCATCACACAGGTAATGTCCCCAAAATCAGATGAAGATGCGATCCATTTATTGTAATCAAAATTCACCTTTTCCCTACCGGACAAATCAATACAACATTGCTCTATCAATTTCAAAAACTCTGCATCATGATATTCCGGGGCGCATCCGGGACGGTCGCATATCTCTACTCCTGCCCCCATGGCCAGTGCACCACCTGTCAGTGCACGATTGATTTTACGGTTTTCCCTTTTCATTGCTTCCAGATTTTTCCCCCGCACATAACTCTCAATCCGCAACTCTTCCGGGATAATATTCACGGCACAATTGGCCCCCTGCATTACCGGATGAAAACGGATCGCATCTTTTTCCTGAAAAGTTTCTCTCAAGTCATTGCAGGCCTGCAGTCCAAGCATTGCCGCATACTGTGCGTTAACGCCTTCATGAGGAGCTCCTCCCGCATGGGCGGCCTTTCCTCTATATATAATCTCTTTTGCAATACAGCCATTATTTCCTGCATTCCCCACAAAATCAAAGGCGTCCTCTTCACTGTTCATGTGTCCGTGAACCATAACAGCCATATCCACATCATCAAAATAACCTCGGGACAGATATTCTACCTTTCCTTCTGTATATCGAATGACTCCTTTTCTGCGCAGTTCTTCTCGAAACGCCAGCTGTATCACTTCCTCTGCCGGAACTGCCATCAATCGTATAGAACCACATAATCCGTCTAAAGCTCCGGGCTCTTTTAAAGCTGCTGCTACACCAAGCAGAGCAGCTCCCTGAGCATGATGTCCGCATGCATGGATCACACCTTTTTGGGCCTGCGGATGTTTAGGTAACTCCAGCGCATCCAACTCCGCCATGATGCACACCTTAGGTCCGGGTCTTTTTGTATCAATATCTGTATAAAATCCAGGGATATTTCCTGACAAAGTCAAAGAATATCCCCATGCTTCAAAATGCTTCCGAAGATACTCATGAGCCTCCCACTCCGTATAACCGGTCTGCGGATGGAACCACAGCCATCTCTCTGCCTCCAGAATGAGATTTTTATGAGTATCCACACTTTTTATAATGTACTCTTGTCGTTTTCTCTTATCCGATCTCATATTGTCCTTTATACCCCTTTATACTTGGCAGGCGTAACGCCTGTCTCCTTCTTAAAGAGCTTTGTAAAATAGGAAATGCTGCTGTATCCCACCTTCTGACAAACTTCTTCTGCTGTCATATTTTCCTGCAAAAGCAAAATTTTGGCATATTCTATACGCAAATACATCAAATAATCCTTATACATTTTCCCGGTCTGATTATGGATCGCATTCCGGACTTTTTCTTTACTGACGCCCA
>JAGASC010000110.1 GCA_017621905.1 Roseburia sp. | reverse complement strand
TGTACGTGCCAGAAGCGAAGGATCACTGACCAACGCTGAATTTTTGTACGATGATGACGGAAATAACATCGGTCTGATCTGTGATGACACAGAATTGTTGGATTATGAGAATCCGGATGGTCTGGAATTTGTATATTCCGGCTATTGGTCACAGAGTCGGGCCGGAGTAAGTGAAATTCAGGCAGGAGACGACGGTAGGGTATGGCTGATTATGGATCAGCCCTGCTGGGATTCTGCAAACATATCAGCTACTAGCCTCAACTTTGCAGTCAGCAAAATTGACTATTATGAGAATGCATTAGCACTTTTGGACGAGCCGGGCGAATGGTATCTGGATGAGGTGGCAAACAAGCTGTATTATATGCCGAGAAGTTTTGAAGATATGAGCATAGTAAACGTTACCATTCCGGTGTTGGATGCCTGGGACGAGGATGGAGACGGAGAAAACGGCTTGCTTATGATTGCGGGTTCTGACTACGATAATGTGGTTCAGAATATCCGTTTCGAAGGAATTACTTTTGCGGATACTACGTATATGCGTCCAAGCTCGACGTACGGGCACAACGCGAATCAGAACAATCATATTCGTGAAGAGGGCGTGGGAGATTATGACGAATCTGCCGATGCGGCCATTACGGTAAAGAGATCCAATTCCGTAACGTTTGTCGACTGTGAATTTACCAGAATCGGCACGATTGCACTGAAGGTAACCGACGGAGCAAAAAACACCATCATCGACGGGAATCGTTTTTATGATATTTCCGGTAATGCAATCCAGGTTGGTGAACCGGACTTTACCAGAAATATTAACAACTACAATCCTTCGGATCTGAGGAAAATGACGAAGAATTGCGATATTACCAACAACTATATTCATGATATCGGTGTTGAATTCCAGTCATCTTCCGCAATCGGCGTGGGCTTTGTACCCGATGTGGATATCAGTCACAATGAAATTTTCAATATACCCTATTGTGGCATTCATGTTGGACTGGGCTGGGGAATCAAGTTCACGAATGTCCTTAAGAACATGACGATATCCTACAACTTTATTCACGATCTGATGCATGAGAGTGTTGCTGACGGTGGCGCTATTTATACGAATGGTAATACAGCCGGCAATAATGTAATCTACGGAAATTACCTGAGAAATCAGGGCGGCAGAGTCGCAACCTTGTACTTTGACAATGGAACCACAGATTGGACCGCTTATAATAACGTGGCAGATACCTCTGAGACCTTGACGGACAGATTTAACGGGACGGAGATTTACTGGGCTTATACAAGCAGCACCACAAAAAGAGTAACCTTAAGCGACAATTACTCTGTGGCAGCTCCCTGGATCTTTGGTGAAGATATTGTGGTGGAGGATAATACCGAGGTGCCGGATCTTGCGTGGCCGACGGAAGCGTTGACGATTATCAATACGTCGGGTCTGGAGTCCGGATATACAGGACTGCGCAACAATCAGGCGGAAAGAATTTCATCCAATCTTTCCGATGTGGAAAATCTGGCATTAAAAATGAATGAAACCTTCCAGGTCAGCGTAGCTGCGACGGATGGAAAAGACAACGCGGTAACGCTCGGAGATACGGTATACTATGGTATCGACGATGAGGAAGTGGCTACTGTATCAGAGGAAGGCCTGGTTACTGCGCGGAAAGCAGGTAAGACGGTATTACGTGTTTATGTACTGTCCAATCATGTTTTGGATGTAATTGAAACAGAATTATATGTAGATGATCAGCTTAGCGAGGTGGCTCTTGAGGATATCTCCGGTGACATTATCATGTATGCAGTTTCCGGCAGCGCAATTTGCTTGCAGGCATATGGTCTGACAGACCTGGGACGTAAAGTGGAATTGACAGATGTTTCTTATAAAGTTGCGGATGCCGATATTGCAATTGTAAGTGAAGATGGTATTCTAGAGGCACTTGCGGCCGGAGAAACGACAGTGACGGTTACCGGAACCGCAGATGGTCAAACGAAGAGTGCGACTTATAACGTTATCGTAAACTATGCCGGAAAGGTATCTTATCTGGATGAATTCTTTGACGCAGATAATCAGGAGTATTGGATTGGCAGTGAAATGTCTGCCAGCCCTGTAACAACCTGGGAATGCGTAGATGGTGTAAGTATTACCACGGAATTGAACGGATTCCGGAATTATACCGGTACGAAATACGGAGATGAGCTGATGACGTTCTACTTGGGAATTGAGCGTCAGAACACCTGGCCAAGTATATATATAAGAACGCAGGAAGCTGACAATGCAGTTGGTCTTGGCGCAACAGGTTACATTATCTGCTTTACCGACAAGGGAATGCAGTTACAGCGTTTTAACGGATCCACAAGAAGCGCTGTAATTTATGGTACGGTAACAGGGTTTGAGTACATTGTTGCTCCCAATGTAACACCGTATGCGTTAGAGGATGGAGAACTCCATAAGATTCAGGTAGGAGCAATCAATGAAGATGGTGGTGTAAGGCTGCTGATGTATATTGACGGAGAAATGATCTTCAACTATCTGGATACAGATGATAACGCGATAAAAGAGGATGGTTATTTCGGTCTGATCGGAACTTCGAAGAATGGAAAGGCAGACAAGTTTACTCTGGTAAAGGCGCTTGATACAGAGGCGCTGGAGAATTCTGTGGATGCAGCAGAAGCAGTTGCGGAGTCCGGATATACCGAGGAAAGCCTTAAGGCTTTGCACACAGCGCTCACAGCGGCGAATGCGTTGCTGGAGAAGCTGGAGGAAGACCCGACTCAGGTAACACAGGATCAGGTGGATGCGGCAGCAGAGGCACTGGAAAAAGCAATCGCAGGACTGACAAAGAAAACGATAGAAATTGTTGCTTCTGCAACAGACGGCACTTATACACTGAAGTCAATGAAGATGGTAACCATTACCTGTACCGGCGATTTTGAGGGATTTATCAGTGTTTATATGGATGGTAAAGAGGTAGCTGTGGCAAATTACGATGTGAAGGAAGGTTCTACCATCCTGACATTGAAACCGGCGTTTTTGGAGACCCTCGCTGTAGGAAATCACACGGTAGTTTTGAATTATACATTAGAGCGAAAGGTGGAAACTACGTTGAAGGTGGAAGCGGCGAAGACATCGGAAGCACCGACAACACCGACGATGCCTAGCGTTGAAGGAACTGTCGTAGGTAATGGCGCTGATCATACGACGAGCGGAACAGGCGTGACGAATGCCGAAAATGTAGCAGCGACAGGTAGCGCGAATACAGGTGATACCAATGCTGTGACTTTGTGGCTGGCAGGAATACTTATTGCAATAATGGCAATAGCCGGTGCATTTGTTCACGTTAGAAAAACAAGAAGAAACCATGCATAAGAAAGTATGAAATTGTACAAAAGGTGTTGCTATGCAATGCCTTTTGTATTATTTTGATAGAAAATGAAAGAGAGTAACGGTTCAGTACATTCACAGTTACGAAAGAGGTATCTTTAAGGAAATGAAGAGTATAAGAGAAAATTATAACCACACAATATATGCCAGTTATATTGGATATGTTACGTTAGCTATTGTAAATAATTTTGTACCATTATTATTTTTGACGTTTGCAACGGAATATCAGCTTTCGTTGAGTAAAATTACATTGATTACAACCATTAATTTTTTGGTGCAGCTTGCCGTGGATTTGTTATGCACGAAATTTATAGATAAGATTGGTTATCGTGCATCTATTATTCTGGCACATTTGTTTGCAGGAATAGGATTTATCGGACTTGCAGTATTGCCATCTGCTTTAAATAATGCTTATGCAGGAATTCTGACGGCGGTGGTTTTATATGCCATTGGTGGAGGAATCATCGAGGTGCTGATCAGTCCTATTGTGGAAGCCTGTCCGACGGAAAAAAAAGAGGCCGCAATGGGTTTGCTGCATTCTTTCTATTGCTGGGGGCATGTGCTGGTAGTATTATTGTCTACACTATTTTTTTACGTTTTTGGCGTCGGAAATTGGAAAGTTATGGTGTGCATCTGGGCGATTGTGCCATTATTGAATATCGTTTATTTTTCTATGGTACCAATGTATTCAGTCACAGGTACCCATGAGAAATTATCTTTGGGTAAGCTTCTGAGTGAAAAAGTGTTTTGGTTATTGCTTGTACTTATGTTATGTGCAGGAGCCTCAGAGCAGGCAATGGGTCAATGGGCTTCAGCCTTCGCGGAATCGGCACTGCGAGTATCAAAAACGGTTGGAGATTTGGCGGGCCCCTGTGCGTTTGCTTTATGTATGGGTACTTCGAGAGCGCTTTACGGTAAATTCAGTGAGAAGATTTCATTGACAAAAATGATGATGGGCAGTGCTGTATTGTGCATTTTATGTTATATGGTAGCAATTGTGACTCAAAATCCCGTGTTTGGACTCGTTGCATGTGCCGTATGCGGTTTTTCTGTGGGGATTTTTTGGCCGGGAACATTTAGCATTGCTGCCTTAAAAATTCCGGGTGGTGGAACTGCTATGTATGCAATCATGGCCTTGACCGGAGATTTTGGGTGTGGCGCTGGTCCTACGGTTGTGGGAATGATTGCAGATAATGCAAATGGTAATTTAAAGAATGGATTAGCAATAGCTATAATTTTCCCGGTTTTGATGTTAGTGGGATTAGTTGTGGTAAACAGAAGCAGAATTAAATGATTTAAGAAAACAGGGTCTGTTGTTATTACCAGGCCCTGTTTTGAAAACAATCAACCAATTCTTTACAATTCAGGTATTTCATCGGAAGGTATTGCCGGTATCCTTAAAGTGACAGCAGTTCCCTCGCCAATAGTACTGTGAATCTGCAGGCCATATTCCTTCCCGTAATATACTTGTATTCTTTGCTGTACATTATATATCCCATATCCATGGCCGGAAACACTTGCCGAAGGAGCCGAAAGGAGTTTTGCGGTATATTCGGGGGACATTCCAACGCCATTGTCTGTGATGCGGATACAAATACAGTCATTTTCGGAAGTAGCGCTGATTCGCAGAATACCATCAAAATCACGGCTGGAGGGACGGATGCCGTGATTCAGAGCATTTTCTACAATAGGCTGCAGCAGATGCTTGATAATGGTGTACTGCGCAACCTGCTCATCGATTTCAAATTCAATTATAATGTTATCCAGATGATATGCAAATTTTTCAATCGATAAATATTCTTTTATCATTTCGAACTCATCTTTTATTTTAATGATTAAATGGCCATTATTGAGCACGATACGATAATAGTGGCACAGGGAATCGATGGAGCTGCGTGCCCCGGGACTTTTTACCTGGTAACGGATCGCACCCAGTGTGTTGTATAACAAATGAGGGTTAAATCGCATTTGCAGTAGTTCCAACTCCATGCGAAGGGCCTCATCTTCATAGTGTTCCAGCTTGGCACAATATTCCTGCGTATCCTGGACCAGCTTTCGGACACGCTGGGAAATCTGGTCGATATCGTCTTCGATGAAACTTAAATTGGGTGATTCACTGTGGATATGATACAAATCATTATTTATCGTATTAATTGCATGAAAAATCCGTTTCGTCAAAAGATGCGACGTAAGGTAACTTGCGCTGATAATCATAAATAAGAGCAATACGGTAATAGCAATAAATGCAATAATCTGCGGTCGAATCTGCTTTTGGGCGTAGGAAGTCGGAAGAATAAAAATAACCTTACCATTTGCTACGTTTGGAATAGGAGTACTGAGGATATCATAGCCGGAAATTTTTCCAGTCATTCGGTAGTGGGTAATCATTGCCTCAGACTCCTCCGGGGTAAATGTAGAGTCGAGCAAAATATTCACAGGCTTATCATCCGATTCCAGACAAATAGCGAAAAGGCTCTCCGGGACAGTGTCAGATCTTCGCGACTCCAGCATCTGAAAAATAGGAATGCTGAATTCCAGAACACAGCCGGAACCATTCAAATTCATCATTTGCGTGTAAAGGCAGAGCCGCATTTCCGGTGCTCCGGTATTGTTGGCACCTCTTGCTATATTCCGTACTTGCCAAAGAAGCTGTCCTTCGTTCAATGCAATAATTTCCTGGAAACTGGGATCCTTGCGCCCCAGAGGGAATTCTTCGGCAAAAATATCCAATGTGTAGCAGTAACTGCCATAAGATATCACACTGAGATGTGGATACCAGCGTAGTTCTAAATATGGATTATCGGCAGTGATGGAGCCGACAAGTTCATTTTGCAAGGATATGAGATCCAATGCTTGTACAAGAGAGATTCCATTTATCTGGGCAATGGAGGAGCGAACAGAGGAATTGTTGCGTACATATTCCAGTTTTGACAGTAAGCCGGTTATATTTTGGGACATCATCAATGCACTGGAGTCTATATCGCTTTGGTAATCGGAAAATGCAGCCTGTTTCCACTCTTGCTGAATGTTCTTTAAGTATATGATTTCCATAAATATGCATGGAAGTAGTGCAAAGAAAAGAATTACCATGGCGACACGGTGCCTGTAAGGGAGTTTTATAAAGAAATTTTTCATATGTCTCATCCTTTTTGTATCATGTGCAAACGACTAAATATAGCAAAATAATTATAGAGGATATTAATATAAAACTCAATAAATAAAGTTACTTTACTGGGTATAAAAATGATGGAAATAAGAAAGTTTGTAGATTGATTTTAATGAGGAGATATATTGTCTTTGTTAAAATCACGATAAAAACAAAAGAATCAGAAAAGTAATTTGTATACCCTTATAAAGTGATTTTGGGTATCGCGCCTAAGTGTTGACGAGATTATAATATATTATAAATAATAGGAAAGCGAGGAAGATAACTGAAAATGGATTTTAGAAAACAAGCGGAGTTACTGGTAGAACAAATGACTTTGGATGAAAAAATATCCCAAATGAAACACAATGCGCCTGCTATTCCGAGGCTGGGTATACCGGCATATAATTGGTGGAGCGAGGCCCCTCATGGTTCTGCAAGAGGTGGTACGGCAACAGTTTTTCCACAGTCCATTGGAATGGCGGCAAGCTTTAATACAGATTTAATGTATGAGGTGGCAGAGGCAGCGTCTGATGAAGTCAGAGCTAAGTATAATGAGTTTAAAAAGCAAGGGTTTACCGACATATATCAGGGATTGACCGTATGTGGACCAGTGGTAAAT
>JAGASC010000109.1 GCA_017621905.1 Roseburia sp. | reverse complement strand
CTAAACTACGGAATTATTCGCAACCTGTTTCAGCCGTTGATCGAAAACTATTTTGTCCACGGCTTTGACACCTCGAATGAGCAAAATTATATTCTGTTTAAAGGGAAATCGCTGGATGACAAGACAATGCTGCTGACCGTGGAGGACAACGGAAGCGGTATGACAACGGACGAAATGGAGGAGCTCAATGCCCGCCTCCATGAACCTATTCAAATTGATACAGAAAGCTACGGCCTGAAAAATCTGCATCAGAGGCTTCAGCTTTTCTATGGCGGCGACTGTGGCCTGACGGTTTATCCAAATCCGAACGGTGGAAAAGGGCTGTCCATTCAGATGACTGCCTTAAAACTGACCTGCACGGAATATGAGGAGAATAAAAAAACAAGGGAAAGAAAATCTGGTAACAACTTATAACAAAACCAAAATTTATTATCCTTTTTATGAGATTATGTGTTATAATCTCGCTTAAATAAGCCTTTGCGCTTCTCGTTATTATAAAGGAGATTGATTATGGCTAAATATGCATATCCAGCAATTTTTACGGCAGAATCAGACGGCAGTTACTCCATTAACTTTCCGGATCTTGAAGGTTGCTATACTTGTGGAGATGATTTAAATGATGGAATGGAAATGACAAAAACAAAGCTGTTAAAAAGACTCTTACTATTCCAGAATGGCTCAATGAAGAGACTACTGCTCTTGGCGTCAACTTCTCTCAAGTTCTTCAAGAAGCTTTAATGCTGAAGATTGGTGCCAGATAGAAAAAAAGGACACCATTATGGCTAATATAATGGTGTCCAATTTATATTCGCTTCAGCCAGATGAACTATTCACCGCAATATCTTTGTTGCAATGGAGGATAGCATATGGAATCTGTGTTTTTTTCAGTGCTCCTGCAATTCTATAATATCGCCTCCACAATTTCTTTCCCATCCCGATACAAAAGTTCCATTCCTGTCTTTTTTTCTTTTTTCTTGTGAAAACAGAAACTGATCAGCCATCCTTTTTCCTGCCCATGATAATCGAGATATTCACATAATTGTTCAATCCCCTTCTGCTGATACACATCTCCATGGTATATCTTCAATTCTACAATATACTGTTTCCCAAGATAATCCACTACAACATCTGTACGTGTTTGATCACGGGTCCTTGCCTCAATATAATAATTTCCAACACCATTAATAATTGGTTTCAGGAAAGTCAAAAACAGAAATCTTCCATTCTCCTCAATAAATTTCCAATTCTGCTCACTGTAAAGGAAATCATAATGTGCTTTAAACCGACTGACAATCATATCCATATCCAAACTATCATTTCGGATAAAACTGTTCTTTTCCAAAGCTCCTTGTCTGGCCATGCTATTCTCCGACTTTTCTCTCATAAAATACATATCATACAAATAAGTCTCAAATATCCGGTTCGCAATCGCCAAACTTCCATTATGATTCTTAAAATACCCAAACCGTACCCCCAACTGTGTAGTGTTATCACTAATCGTATAAGGATAGGATACCCCCTGAAGCAACATAGAGCGCATCATCTGATCCAATTCCGGATACATATCCAGATTCTTATTCATATCATCAAAAAGCGTACACTGTGTAGACAAAAGCAGCTTCACTGCACGCTGAAAGCCTTCCGGACTCCATGCCGCCCCAGGACTGGCAAAGGCTTCCTCCTTCGCCACTTTCTGGTCAATGATCTGGCATATTCTGGACACCAAATATGGGTATCCTGAGGTATATTCGCGAAGCTGTCTGCTAAACCACCTTACATCAATTCCAAAATGATGGTCATCCTCATACTCCTGAATCATGGTAGCAATCTCGTCTGCCGTAAAGCTCATATCAATATCGAAATCCATGGCTACATTCCATGGGCTATTGTACTGATGTTCTTCCTCTGGACGAAGCTTTCTTTTCAGATTTTTAATGTCATAGACACTGGCCAGAATAACATTCTTAAAAGTTGCATCTTCGCCATCTGCTCTTCTGATATACTTATCCCGCAGGATTCCCAAAAAACTCAGGAACAGCTCATTATTTGCACACTTATCCACTTCATCGATCATCAGGATAATTTCTTTATCAGCGCTATTACATAACTCTGTAATACGGCTGCTAAGCTGCATCAGTTCAAGCGGAGCTAAAACAGGTGTTTCCCATTTTTCCAAAATATCAGGAGAAATTTCTGTTTTCTTCAGCTCTTTTGCCGTTAACCACAGAAAACCATTGACCATGTTTTGTGCCGATAAAAAGAGCTCGTCCGCTCCCTCAAAACTAATACGCAGCACATAATACGTCTCTCTCAATCTGGCTGCAAGTCTGGACAAGGTTGTAGTCTTACCGTATTGCCTGGCTCGATTTATGGTAAAATAATAATTTTTCTCTATCAGTTCCGATATAATTGTATCTATCTTACCGGAAATATCCACCATGTAGTGCTTTGATGGAACGCATGTCGCTGTTACATTAAAGCATTTCTCCATTTTCCCTGCCATCCTTTCTGCATTCTGCCTTTTCGCTTTAAAAACTCAGACAACCGCTTCAACAAGCAGCTTATCACCAAAAACAATATCTTTCACACCGATTTCCTTCTTCTTATTTAAAATTGAAGATTTCCGCCAGTCGATTTTGGATATCAACCATATAATGAATCTCCGGCTTACAGTTTCCGGTTACATTAAATATTTTACCCATGCCGTATCACGCTCACTTCCATTGGCATCCCCGGAGGGATTATCGTCACTTGTAACTATGGTATCATCTTATCATAGGGCATTAAAAATAGCAAATAGAAACCTCACTATTATCTCTTATCCACAACGTTTTTCCTTGGCTCTCATACTTTTTATAATTCATTTTTCTTCTCAAACATAAAAATAATCTTATACTTCTTTGACGAAAATTCATCAATATTCCTTGGAATTAGTGTAATGGGAAAACTTGATATATTTCCAGATTCTTTGAAACCAAGAGTAGCAATGCTTCCATAAGCATACGTAAAATCTACATATTCTGATATCTTATCTTTAAGCCCAATTTTCATATGCTTTGCATCCTGAATATGAAGCATATCAGCACAACAAGAACTTTTTTCATTGATTGTTGTACGGTTATGATTTCGGGATGGATAACAATCCGATATCCGGATACCTGTCCCTAAACCAGCATTGTACTCATCACATTTATCATAAAACGCATCAGCACTTAATGTTTTACTGTCGATCCCGAGAAGATGCATAAAATATTTCTTTTTAAAGTGACATTGAAACCAAAAATAATTAGAATTTTTATTCTTACCAACCACCAAATAAGCATTTCCTATCAGTTTCGAATATTCTGCAGCTGCTTTATAAATTGCTTCCAGCAATTTGTCGTCCGACAACTTTGATGTTATAATCATTCGTTTCTCCTATGTAAAAAGGTCCTGCTCACGCAAGACCCTTACTGCTACTAATATATACTGGTTTATTTAGGTGCGTGCCACCCAATTGAAAGCCTTCCACTTTCATGCGAAATCAACTATTTCGTAAAGTGTATGCATAGTTTTAACGTTTCCAGTCTAACGGCGATAAGCTCTTTATATCGCGTGTCCATACAAATACGGAGAAGATTTCTCTTCTGGCACATTTAGCTTACCATATTTTTAATCTAAATACAATTATAATTTTAAATTTTTAGTGTTGACCTTTCCCGCAATTCGTTGTATTGTAAATGTAAGCACTTACATTTTGCATTATAACATTACAGAAAGAGGTAATTATCGTGCAGAAATTTATCAAAATCCATCCAAACGACAATGTTGCGGTTGCCCTCACTCCCCTTGTTACAGGAGATACCTATGAGATAGACGGCACCCCCATCACATTGGTCGAGAACATTCCCCAGGGACATAAATTTTCCTTATGCCCTATCGCAAAAGAAGCCCAGATCATCAAATACGGCAATCTGATCGGACTGGCGAAAGAAGCTATCCCCTGTGGAAGCTGGGTGCACACCCACAATATAAAGACAAGCCTCGGTGACCTGCTGACCTACTCGTACGACAAAAATGTATCGCCGCTGCCGGCTTCCGAGGACCGCTTTTTTGCCGGATACCGCCGCCCGGACGGCAAGGTCGGCATCCGCAATGAAATTTGGATCATTCCTACCGTAGGTTGTGTCAACAATACCGCCACGGCTATCGAACGCCAGGCTCAGCAATTTGTCCAAGGCACCATAGAAGGCATCCACGCTTTCCCGCACCCCTACGGCTGTTCCCAGATGGGCGATGACCAGGAAAACACGCGCCGTATTCTCGCCGATCTGATTAACCACCCAAATGCCGGCGGCGTTCTGGTTTTAGGCCTTGGATGCGAGAACAGCAACATTGATGTCCTGAAATCCTATATTGGCACCTATGATCCGAACCGCGTACGCTTTCTGGTATCCCAGGAGTGCGAGGATGAAATCGAAGAAGCTCTCCATATTTTAGAGGAGCTTGCTTCTTATGTTGGCAGCTTCCGGCGGGAGCCCATCAATTGCAGCGAACTTGTCATAGGAATGAAATGCGGCGGTTCCGACGGTTTATCCGGTATCACGGCAAATCCTGTGGTCGGCGCATTTTCAGACCTCTTGATTTCCAAAGGCGGAAGTACCATCTTAACGGAGGTTCCGGAAATGTTCGGCGCGGAGACACAGCTGATGAACCGCTGTGAAACTGAGGAATTGTTCGACAAGACAGTTTCCTTAATTAATGACTTCAAAGAATACTTTAAGCGCCACGACCAGACCATTTACGAAAATCCCTCCCCGGGGAACAAAAAGGGCGGTATCTCCACCCTGGAAGACAAATCCCTGGGCTGCACCCAGAAATCCGGAAGTGCTCCGGTTCGTGATGTGCTCTCCTACGGTGATCGGGTTTCCACCAGGGGCCTGAACCTTTTGAGTGCACCCGGAAATGATCTGGTGGCCTCCACTGCCCTTGCGGCTGCCGGCGCCCACATTGTGCTTTTTACCACCGGACGCGGAACGCCTTTTGCCTGCCCGGTGCCCACGGTGAAGATTTCAACCAACTCTGCCTTGTATGAGAAAAAGAAGAACTGGATTGATTTCAACTGCGGAACTATGGTGGACGGCACTTCCCTGACAGAACTTTCCGAAGCGTTGTTTGACCTTGTACTCGAAACAGCCTCCGGCAAGCAGGTAAAATCCGAAGCCGCCGGATTCCACGATATGGCTATTTTCAAGCAAGGGGTTACACTGTAGAAAAATCAGAAAGGATACATAAAACATGAAAAAATTAAGTTATGCCACACTGGAAGAAATGAATTATGATGGCTACCTTTTAAAAGATGCACCGGAACGCGTGCTTCAATTCGGAGAAGGGAATTTTCTCCGCGCTTTTGTCGATTACTTCATCGATATGATGAATGAAAAAGCAGGCTTCAACTCAAAAGTAGTTCTCTGCCAGCCCATCGCTCCCGGATTAGCGGACATGATCAACGAGCAGGAAGGCCTGTATACCTTATATCTGCGCGGTTTCCAGAATGGCCAGAAAGTAAATGACAAGCGAATTATCTCCTGCGTCAGCAGATGTCTGAACCCTTATCAGGATTTTGACGCATTGATGGATTGTGCAAAAAATCCGGATTTGAGATTTATCGCCTGTAACACCACAGAGGCCGGAATTGCCTATGACCCAGCCTGTCAGTTCACAGACCGCCCGGCGAACAGCTATCCGGGAAAACTGACCCAGTTTTTGTATGAGCGTTTCCGGAATTTTGGTAACGAGAAGGGCAAAGGCTTCATTATTCTTGCCTGCGAGCTGATTGATGACAATGGAAAGGAGCTGGAAAAATGTGTCTTGAAGTATGCTGCGCAGTGGGAACTTGGCGAAGATTTCATTTCCTGGATTCAGGAGGAAAACATTTTCTGTTCCACACTGGTAGACCGTATCGTAACCGGCTATCCACGTGCTGAGGCAGCGGCTATCTGTGAAGAAAACGGCTATCTGGACAACATCATCGACACCGGTGAAATTTTCGGATTCTGGGTCATCGAGGGACCACAGTCCATTAAGGATGAATTTCCATGCGAGAAGGCTGGTCTGCCGATTTTGATTACTGACAACCACAAACCATACAAACAGAGAAAAGTGCGTATCTTAAACGGCGCTCACACTTCTTTTGTTTTAGGTGCCTATTTGGCGGGGCAGGATATTGTACGCGACTGCATGAATGATGATGTGATCAATGGTTTCATGAACAAGACTATTTACGATGAGATTATTCCGACGCTCACACTTCCGGAAGAAGAGCTGAAAGATTTTGCAGCTTCCGTGACCGAGCGTTTTAAGAATCCGTTTATTGACCACGCGCTGCTGTCCATTTCCTTAAACTCCACCTCCAAGTGGAAAGCCCGGGTTATGCCGTCTTTGAAAGGATATTATGAGAAAACAGGAAAACTTCCGGAATGTATTACTGCTTCTTTTGCATTCTATCTGGCGTTCTACAAAGGACTTCGTTTGGAAGATGTGGGTCTTATTGCTTCCCGCGGTGCCAACGAATATACCGTGAAGGATGACCGCCCGGTATTAGAATTCTTCGCCGCTCATAAAGATGATTCTGTTGCAGATTACGTCCATGCGGTTTGCAGCAATATGGATTTCTGGGGGGAGGATTTAAGTCAGCTTCCGGGATTTGAAGAAAAAGTAAGCCAATATCTTTCTAATATAGAAGAAAATGGTGCTTACAGCGTTATGAAGGACTGCCTGTAATTTAAGTTATCGGAAGTTGCAGAGCAACTTTCGATAAAAGGCGCTGATTTTGCGCCGTAAATCGATTACAGGGTTCGCAAAGCGGTTCCTGTAATATAAGATTTTGAAATTTGGGGACGCATGTTTTTCTAATTTGGGGACGTATATTTTTCTAGAAAATGCTACGTCCCCAAATTTTAAATATGCGCTTAGGAAACCTCTATCAACTCATATTCTCTGGAACCATACCCAAGTTCTGCTGCCGCTTCTATTGTATGCACGCCGTTCCGGCTCTCGATACGCTCTAAAAGATGTGCCTGCCCAGGATCGTCCGTTGCCGCATAGACCAGGTCTATGCAAGCCTGATCGATGGCAATCGGATCTAAGGAAGCCAGGATTCCGATATCTTTCATACAGGGATCTTCTGCAACAGAGCAACAGTCACAATCCACGGACATATTTTTCATTACGTTAATATACACCACGTTGCCCTTAAAAAACTCCACAACTGAAGATGCTGCATCTGCCATGGACTCTAAGAAAGAGTCGTGATCGGATGTCCAGAACTCTTCCGGAACGCCTACTCCGTGAATGTATTTCTTTCCATATGAGGACGCAACTCCGATGGAAAGCTGCTTGATTGCTCCGCCGTATCCTCCCATTGGGTGCCCTTTGAAATGGGATAATACCAACATGGAGTCGTAATTGGACAGATTCTTACCCACGTAGTTCTCTTTTATGCATTTACCATTTGGAATCGTAAGCACCAGATCCGGTCCTTCCCCATCCATGATATCCACATCAAAATTTTCGCTCCATCCGTGCTGCCGCATGGTTTCCACGTGCCGTTCTGTCGTATCGCGGCTTCCCTCATAGGCAGTATTACATTCCACCACAGTACCACCCACATGGTCAATGAGTGGTTTCCAAAATTCCGGTCTCAGGAAATTCTGGTTGCCCGCCTCGCCGGAGTGCACTTTGATAGCCACCTTGCCAGTCAGCTCTTTGCCCAGCATTTTGTAAAGTTCCAACACGTTTTCCGGCGTAATCTTTCTTGAAAAATAAACTTTTGACTTCATATTTTGCCTCCATACAGTCATATACATATCGCACACTTATACCTATCAGTTGTTCACCACATCTATATGCTCCTGCATCCACTAATTTTTACACCATATATCTTATCTATCGTGTACTGCGCCCACCAATTCCTTGATGTCTTTTACCTGGTAGGTTTCCATGTAGGCATGGATTCCATCCACGATTTCCTCTGTCACCCGGGGATTTGTAAAGTTGGCCGTTCCCACGGATACCGCTGTGGCTCCTGCGAGAATCATCTCGATGGCATCCTCTGCGTTAAGGATTCCGCCCATACCGATAATCGGAATTTTTACTGCCTGGGCAGACTGGTATACCATGCGCACTGCGATTGGATGCACTGCCGGGCCGGACATACCGCCGGTGCGGTTCGCCAGGGTAAAGCATCTGCGATGGATGTCGATTTTCATTCCCGTCAGGGTGTTGATCATGGACAGGGCGTCTGCGCCGCCTGCCTCCGCAGCTTTTGCCATCTCTGTGATGTCCGTCACATTGGGGGATAATTTCATAATGACCGGCTGTTTTGCGTGCTTTTTCATTTCTTTTGTAACGGCTTCCACCATCTTTGGATCCTGGCCGAAAGCGATGCCGCCCTCCCGCACGTTTGGACAGGAAATATTGATTTCCAGCAGATCCACCGGCTGGTCAGCAAGCCGCTCTACCACTGCTACATACTCCTCCGTGGAATGGCCACAGACGTTGACGATGATTTTCGTGTCGTATTTTTTCAGGAAAGGGATATCCCGCTCAATGAAAAGGTCGATGCCGGGATTCTGCAGGCCGATGGCATTTAACATGCCGCCGTACACTTCCGCCACACGAGGTGTGGGATTTCCCGTCCAGGGTACGTTTGCTACGCCTTTCGTGACCACTGCTCCCAGTTTATTCAAATCCACAAATTCCGAGTACTCCTCGCCGGATCCAAAGGTTCCGGAAGCTGTCATGACCGGATTTTTCAGGGTTACTCCGCATAAATCAACACTCATGTTCATTAGAAATCTACCTCCTCTGCCAAAAATACCGGACCTTCTTTACAGATTCTTTTGTTGTTCACATTGGTGTGTCCGTCTTTTTCCGTGGATTTGCAGACACATCCCAGGCAGGCACCGATGCCGCAGGCCATCCGCTCCTCCATGGATATCCAGCATTCGATACCGTTTTCTTGTGCATACGCTTTTAAGGCCCGGAGCATTGGTGTGGGGCCGCAGGCGTAGATAACATCTGCGCTAAGGCTGTTCTCACGGATGGCGTCCAGTACATTTCCTTTCGTTCCGGCACTGCCGTCCTCTGTTGCAATGTAAACTGCTCCCTGAGCTTTAAAATCCTCTAACAGGAAAAGTTCATCCCGATAGCCTAAGACGATCTGTTTTTCACAGTCTAATTCTTTTGCCAGCTGTAACATGGGCGGGATACCGATACCGCCGCCGATTAAAATTGCCTTCTGGCTTTTTTTCGTGAAACCGTTTCCTAACGGTCCCACAATGTTTAGCT
>JAGASC010000108.1 GCA_017621905.1 Roseburia sp. | reverse complement strand
TTCGCTCTGCGCAGATACGAAACGCTCTGCAAGTGTTATAAACATAGAAATAAAGAAAGGTGTGTAGTTGGCGCATTGAAAAGTAGGAATACGAGATTTTATAATGCAAAAATTTTGACGTTACGTAAAAATCATAAATTTGACATCATAGAAGGGGAACTCTGGGTAAAAGACAATACAATTTGTTATATTGGAGCCGGAAAATCAGAAGAAAGGTCTTTTGAGTGTAATCGTATGACGAAGGAATCCCAATACAACCAAAATGATCGGGAGCCGTTCACCTGGGACCGCGAGATTGACGCAAAGGGCAACCTTCTGATGCCGGGATTTAAAAATGCCCACACCCATACGGCAATGACTTTCCTGCGTTCCTATGCGGACGATCTTCCACTGCAGAAATGGCTGAATGAGCAGGTATTTCCAAAAGAGGGGCAGCTGGCCGAGCAGGATGCATACTGGCTGAATATCCTTGGCATTATGGAGTATCTGACCAGTGGGATTACCTCCAATTTCGATATGTATATCTACCCGCTCATGAGCGCGAAGGCGGCAGTGGATACAGGATTTCGTATGGTGCATACTTCCGGACTTAATAACTTCGTTGGAAACCTGGACTGGCTGGAAGAAAGTTACCATATCATCAATGAAATGAGTGATTTGACATCTTTTCTTCTGGGCTTCCATGCGGAATATACCACATCAAAGGAATTGATGGAAGGCGTGGCGCAACTGTCACATAAATTGAAATCTCCGGTCTGGCTTCACAATTCCGAGACCAGAGCAGAGGTAGAGGAATGCAGGCAGCGCTGGGGCGTGACACCGACACAGCTGACGGACAGCCTTGGCATGTATGAATATGGCGGCGGTGGCTACCACTGTGTATGGCTGGAAGAACAGGATTTTGAGATTTTTAAGAAAAATAAAATGACAGCGGTGACCAACCCGGCATCGAATTTAAAGCTGGCATCCGGTATCTGCCCCACAAAGCGTTTTGTGGATGAGGGAATTGCCATGGCAATCGGAACCGACGGCCCGGCCAGCAACAACTGCCTGGATATGTTCCGTGAGATGTTCTTAACTTCCGTTTTGGCGAAAGTGCGTGAAATGGATGCAGAATGTGTGTGCGCGGATGAAATTTTATACATGGCAACCGCGGGAGGTGCCCATGCCATGCAGCTTGATGACTGCGACAGCCTCGCTGTAGGCAAAAAAGCAGATATCATCATGATTGACCTGCAGCAGCCCAACATGCAGCCGGAAAACAATATTGTCAAAAATCTGGTGTACAGCGGCAGCAAGCAGAATGTGAAGATGACCATGGTAAATGGACGGATCCTTTACGAAGATAACAAATTTGACATTGGATTTGAACCAGCTGAAATCTATCGGCGGGCCAATTGTATCATACGCCAGATGAATTAAATCGAAAGAGAAAGGAATCAAAATGCAGGTAATTTTTGTACATCACAGTTGTTTTTTAGTGGAAGTAGATGAAAAAGTGTTAATTTTTGACTGGTTTGCCGGGGACAGGGTGAAGGGCTATCAGTTCAAGGGGGTTCTGCCGGAATACGAGCCGGACACACCAATTTATGTATTTGCCAGCCACAAGCATCAGGATCATTTTGATATGGACGTGCTTCACTGGGCAGAAAAGTATGCCAACATCCACTATATTTTTTCCAAGGATTGCAAAATGAGTCCACATTTTTTGCAAAAACATGGATTTAATACAGACATTCGGGGCAAAATTCATTATATGGGTGCCAATGAAAAATATCAGGTGGACAATTTGCAGATCGAGACACTGCACTCCACGGATGTAGGCGTAGCATTTTATGTGGAGACCAATGGAGCCGCTTTTTTCCACGCGGGTGATTTGAACGACTGGGTCTGGGAAGGCGCCGGAGACCTCATCAACAGCCGCATGACGCAAAGCTACCGGCATGAAATTCGAAAGCTTGCAAACAAGAAAATTCATCTGGCTTTTATCCCCATGGATCCCAGGCAGGAAAAAGATATGTATCGCGCGATGGATTATTTTCTGGAGACTACGGATGCAGACTATATTTTTCCGATGCACATGTGGCAGGACTACAGCGGAATCCGCGAGTACAAAAAGAGAATCCGAAATTCAGCCATGGCGGAACGTATCGTAGAAATTGTCCATGAAAACCAGGTATTTGAAATTCTGGAGACCTGAGAAACCACTTGACGATAGGGAAATAATTGCGTTATACTAAACAAGTTATGAATTAACGCAACTGTTTGCATATTCGCAGTTGCTTATGGTCTGTGCAGAAAATGTACAGAACTACGAAATAATTATGAATCAATTCATTTGTCAAAGACGGAAGGACAGGCAAAATTAGATGGCAATATTAGGTTCATTCGTACATTATTTACTGATTTTCGTAATCCTGGTGGCAGTAGCCGGACTTGGCATTTTAGCGGGAAAGAAGTTAAACGACCGCGGTGATGCAAAGAAGGCAGCGGCGGACGGGAAAGCCGAAGAAGTAAAATAATAAGAAAGAATGCCGTGGCATTCAGAAATAAAATTAAGAAAGAAACATTTTGGAGGAAACAGTCGTGAAGAAGTTTTTCGGAGAAAATGATTTGCGCAGGATGTATCTGGAGTTTTTTGAGAGCAAGGAACATCTAAAAATGAACAGTTTTTCATTGGTACCACATAATGACAACAGTTTGTTGTTAATCAATGCAGGCATGGCGCCCTTAAAGCCATACTTTACCGGACAGGAAATCCCGCCGAGAAGAAGGGTGACCACCTGTCAGAAATGTATCCGTACCGGCGATATCGACAATGTGGGAAAGACAGCAAGACATCTGACCTTTTTTGAAATGCTTGGTAACTTCTCTTTTGGAGATTACTTTAAGCACGAGGCAATCGCATGGTCCTGGGAATTTTTAACCGAAGTATTGGGCTTAGAGCCGGACAGACTTTATCCGTCTATCTACGGTGAGGACGATGAGGCATTTGATATCTGGAATAAGGAAATCGGTATTCCTGCAGAGCGCATCACAAGATTTTACCGTGACCCGGTAACTGGTGAGTGTGACAACTTCTGGGAGCACGGTGCAGGTCCCTGCGGTCCATGTTCCGAGATTTACTATGACCGCGGAGAAAAATATGGCTGCGGCAAACCGGACTGTAAAGTAGGCTGTGACTGCGACCGCTTTATGGAAGTATGGAACAACGTATTCACCCAGTTCGAGGGTGATGGCAAGGGCAACTATGTCGAGCTGACCCAGAAAAATATCGATACCGGTATGGGCTTAGAGCGTCTTGCCGTAGTGATGCAGGATGTGGATTCTGTCTTTGATATCGACACCATGAAGGCAATCCGCGACAAGGTATGTGAGCTGTCGCACAAGACCTATCAGACAGACGCACTGGATGATGTGTCCATCCGTTTGATTACCGACCATATCCGCTCCGCAACCTTTATGATTTCCGACGGCATCATGCCAAGCAACGAGGGCAGGGGCTATGTATTGCGCCGTATCATTCGCCGTGCAGCACGTCACGGAAGAATGCTGGGCATCGAGGGCACTTTTATGGCACAGCTGGCAGCTACCGTAGTGGCAGAGAGCAAGGATGGATATCCGGAGCTGGATGAGAAGCAGGATTTCATTTACAAGGTGCTGACCCAGGAGGAAGAAAAATTTAATAAGACCATCGACCAGGGTCTGTCTATTTTAGGCGAGATGGAAGAGCAGATGACAGCTGCCGGTGAGAAGGTATTGTCCGGCGAGAACGCATT
>JAGASC010000107.1 GCA_017621905.1 Roseburia sp. | reverse complement strand
GTATCTGCTGTCCCTGCAAAGCGGGCGGCTGTCTGTAACCTCCCGTCTGACACCGGGCCATCCCTGTTATGACATGGTGCTGGGGTATCTTCGTCATCTGGAGAATGTGAACCAAAACCGGGGACTTGGTTATGAGCTGCAAATCAAGGGACTCCTGCTGTGCCTGCTGTCGACGCTGGTTGCCCAAAGCGACGGCCTGCCTCCCAGCGAAAATGCCGACACGCGGCGGCTGAAAACGTTGCTGCAATATGTGACCACCCATTATGCTGACAATTTGCCTGTGGTGGAAGCTGCGGCTGTGTGCCAGTGCAGCCCAAGTCATTTCATGCGCTGGTTTAAGCAGATGACCGGGCAGAGCTTTACCGCATACCTGAATGCCTGCCGCCTGAACGCGGCGGCGGAGGCTCTGCGGACGACCGATGATACAGTGTTGACCGTGGCGGAACGGACGGGCTTCAAAAATCTATCCTACTTCAACCGGGCGTTCAAGGCCCGCTTTGGACAGACCCCGTCGGAATACCGAAGTGGAGGATGAATATTACCAACTATTTACACTGGTAACGGAATACATAGAGTTTTACCACTTTTTTATCCTGTGATATGAAGCGAAAACCATCTTAACAAAGAGATATACAGCAATTTCATTCGCATAGACACATTCATAGTTTGACTGGTGCGCAAAATGATGCTTGTTCTTCTCGCCCTTTCGCGCAATGAAGTCTCCATGACATGCAGCGCACTTGCAATTACAATTCAGGCCACGGGAACGGACGTCGTCAATACCAACTACTTCTCCGGTTGCTTTATCGATACCCCAATATAGATGTGAACGGTTAGAATGTTTTATATTAATCTCACTTCTATACATGTATCTTCCCTCCTGAAAATTATTCCTCATATCTGACGCATTACAAATTCCCAATAGCTCGATTCTCTAGTCATCAAACAGTATGACCGGGACCTTTTCCAAGCGATACCGCCCCTTGTCTTTTTTCATTTTGTATAGGTTGATTCTGCATTCTTCGCAGTGTTCTCGTACTGCTTTCTCAAATTCTGGTTTTGCCATGCAGCCCAAAATAATTGAGCTGGGGCGAATCATTTCAAGTAATGCGCCTTTTTTCTCTGCATCCCATTTGTTTCCGCAAGCACCATCATCCCGGATAATACGCCATTCTTTTTCGTAACTCCATTCAGGCGATTTTGACGTCAGGCTTTCAATAAAAATCCCTTGGATATCCTTTTCAAGAGTATTTGGATCGAGCGTATGAACGCACACTCTATCATCGGAGTATATAATTGGTACGGGTGAAAAACCTAATTGTCTATTGATTTCAAGCAGCTCATATTCCACACATATCCCACAATGATTATTGGCATAATGTGCCCACATTAATAAAGAATCATCCGATTCACTCAGGCATGAGATCCCCATTCGGGATTTCAATATGTCGTAACTTGACTGAAATGTCCGAATCTGCTGACGGCAAGTTTTCAAAAGGTCTCTCCATATGAGACTTCCCTCACGTATCCCTCTTTTATCAGGATACATCTGCAATATACTCTGAAAGATTCCTTCCTCATCCATTGACATATCGCAATCAAACACGTCATTAAAATTACACGGTGCAGAATACCACATCTTGTTATGCTTTACAGTCTCAAGCTTTTCTTGTCTATCACTGTAGTATTTATACAGTGAGCTTGGTGCACAACACATGTAGTAATAACCGACTTCTGTATAAACTTGAATGTTTTCTTGTGGATTCCCGGAGAAAGCAGAGATGAACGCTGAACGTAATTTCTCTTTCCAATCGTCGGTGTTTTCCTTATTAAACTCAGTCAAATTTTCACCTCATTCCACTGCAATAAAATCCATACAACTTCATAAGTAATATGTGTCATTTGCATCCAGCACTTTTTTTCTCTCCTTCCAGTCTGGCATAAGCATGGAAAGAAACGCGTAGAAATGTTTGGAATGATTTGGATGGATAAAATGACACAACTCGTGCATCACCACATACTCAATGCAGTTTCGCGGTGCTTCCAGGAGCCGTTTGTTGAGCGTAATGACGCCTTTGCCCGGTAAACAAGAACCCCAGCGTGTATCCATGCTTCGAATCCGAAGAGAAGGAACTGCAACTCCGTATTTCTGGAACACAGGGTATAGTTCCTCAACAATTTCTCCAAAAACCTCCTTGCATTGCCGGTCAAAGAATCTCATAACCATTCGCTCTTTTTTTGAAAAATCCTGTGGATCTTTGACCTCAAGGAATAAATGGACCCCATCAGAATACAACTGTTCCTTGCTGGCTCGTATTACTTTCAAACGCAGTGCCCTGCCCTGAAGATAAAAGGTCTCACCGCTGATATACTGCTTCGGCTGTGGTTTGTACTGTTCCTGCAGCGCAAATTTCTTTTGTGCATTCAGGATAAACTCCGCTTTGCTTACCAAAAATGCATCTATCTTTTCTGCCGGAACCGCCATATTGGCAGATACATATACACTTCCGTTTTTTCGCACATGGAGGTTTATGTTTTTCACATCCTTCCGTTCCAACGAATATATCAGCGGTTTTTCGTCTATCTGGATTGTCCTCAATGTGATATCTTCAGGCATGATTAAAACCTCCGCAGGGCAACGGTTTTCACATTCTCAATGACTTTATCAATCAAATCAAATGACAATACCAGTCCCCGGTTCTTTTCATACGCATAGAACAAATCATCGATATCCTGGGAAATCCGATTGTGGATTGTCTGGTTATTGGTCCAGTCTACACGGCTGTGTTTTGCAATGATGGCCGTGATTTCCTCGGCTATCTCTGCTGCAAAATCAGGCGTCATTCCCTCTACTTGAGCATCATCAAACAACGCCGTTATCACGCCATAAAAAGCCTGTGCGTGGACATTGTGTTTAATCCGTTCCGGATAGCTGACAGAGCTCTTTCCGGAATGGTAATCTTCCATGATGCTCCTCATCTTTGCCAGATATTCCGCTTCGCTGATAACCTTTTCCTTGTACTGATCCAGTGCATCCTTAATCCGCTTGGAGAAGCTATCATAATATGCAGGATTCTCCTCGTACTTTGCGCTGATACTTTTGGATAGTCTGCTGGTGATTGCATCCGCTTTCGCCCGCAGAGAACCCAGTTCTTCCAATTCCCGCTCAAAGTCATCCTTATTCAGGATATCGACCGGATTGGTAATCTGCTTCAGACCAGCTACGGACAAATGCGTATCCAAAAGATTCTGCATCAGCGGTTCATACTCCCTGTTGTCAATAGCATCACAATAGCGAATTTTTACACTGCGCCGCACTTTTGAGAAGAACACAAAACGATCTTGGTACTTCTTGCGTTCTTCTCCGGGAAGCGCAGCATAGGCCTGTTCAGAATTCAGAACAAGGTTAAGCGCTCTGCCGAAAGCACACAGCAAGTTATAGAACTGTTCGCGTTTCTTTTCGTCCGCCAAAGCGACTTCCACTGCCTCCGTATCGCCCAGATCCTTAACATCTGTGAATATATCTACGAGATTGGTATATGCCGTTCTCAACTGCCCCAGTGCTTCCAGCACATCGATGACAACGCCCCTCAGGTCTCTGCCTTCAAAGTTTTCCAGTCCGGCACCGCTGTACATATCCATGGCGGCATCCAATTTCTGAATCAGGCCGCGATAGTCCACAATAAGGCCATACTCTTTACCATCGTGGAGCCGGTTGGTTCTGGCAATCGCCTGCAGCAGGCCATGCTCTTTGAGCTCCTTATCGATGTAAAGTACATGACAAACAGGAGCGTCAAAACCAGTTAGAAGCTTGCTGCACACAATGAGGATGTCAATCTCTCCGTCGCAGAATTTGTTTTTCATGGCCTCTTCGTAGGTATCGGCATCTCCATACTGCTTCATCATCTTTTCCCAGTATTCGATAACCATATTATCGGTGCCTTCATCAATGTCGTCCACGCTTTCCCGCATATCCGGAGGAGAAATGACAACTGCACAATTCAGATCACCAAACTGTTCAAAGCACTTCAGATAACGAATGGCATCCCGCTTATAGTTGGTGGCCAGCATGGCCTTGAAGCCGGTATCCTTGAAGCCGAGGAGGAAATGGTTATTAATATCCAATGCAATGCGTTTGATTCTGGCATCTGTAGAAGTCAATCTGCGGATACTGCTCCATTTCCGGCGCAGATCCTCCTTCTGGGGATCGGTCAGCCGTTTCGTTGTCTGCTGAAACCACATATCGATATTTTCTTCGTCCACCTTCTGTTCCACAAACCGTCCCTCGTAAATCAGAGGAACAATCGCGCCATCTTCCACGCCGTCCTGAATCGTATACTTGTGGATGAGCTTACCAAATTTGGTCAGGGTATTCTTTTCACGCTTCATCAGCGGTGTTCCTGTGAAGCCAATATAGCAGGCGTTAGGAAATACTGTGCGCATTTTGGCAGCCATGGAACCATAATTGGAGCGATGACTTTCGTCAATGAGAACGAACACGTCCCTGGAATTGTTTTTTGCATCCAAACGTTCTGCGGTGTTGAATTTATTGATAATGGTAGTAATCACATCTGCTTTGCCGTTGGTCACCAGTTCCACCAGATGCCGTCCGCTGGTTGCCCGGGCAGGATTCAGCCGGGTATGGGCAAAGGTTGCTGCAATCTGACCATCCAGCTCTTTGCGGTCGGTTACAATGACCACACGGGGATTGCAGACAGCAAGCTCCATCAGAATGTATTTGGCCAGCATTACCATGGTCAGACTCTTACCACTGCCTTGGGTGTGCCAAATCACGCCGCTCTGGCGGTTCCCTTTGCTGTCCTGCTGCGCGATGGTTTTGATGATCTCCCGAATGGCAAAATACTGCTGATACCGACAGATTTTCTTCACATTAGCATCAAACAGAACAAAGTAGCGGGTCAGCTCCATCAAGCGTTCCCGGCTAAACAGGGAAATCATATTGCGATCCTGTTCCGTAGGGGCTCTGTCTGCCACCAACTGTGCCAATCTGGAATCAAGAAAAGCCGTATCCTGCTCTTTCCATACGCTCCAGAACTTCTTTGGGGTGCCTGCTGTGGCGTATTTCACGACGTTTTTGTTGGTTGCCATGACGATTTGGGCATACTTGAAAAGCTGGGGGATATAGTCTGCCTGCTGGTTACGAATCATCTG
>JAGASC010000106.1 GCA_017621905.1 Roseburia sp. | reverse complement strand
GGAAAAATCGGCTCATATCCTTCAATCATCATGCCAAGCAGGCCAATCTTAGGTTTTCGCATAGGCAATCCTCCTAACTCTGTTTTTCTTATTTCATTGCAAATATTTCCATCGCTTTTTTGCAATTTTCTTTCATAGCTTCTGTTCCCCACTGTACAATATCATGGTACATGATAGGAACATCCTTTCCGCTTTCAACCAGCGAATAGCAGTACTTATAATGCTTGCCGTCCTTTTCCACCGGAATGCAGCCCATTCGAAACTGTTCTGCAATCGTCTCTCCGCCTGCCATCGCCATATAGGTATAGTAATTGATTTTCCGGACACCTTTTCGATTGCTTTTCTGAAATTCTCCGGACTGACACCGGAACCACCGTGCATCACTACCGGAATATTTGCCATTTTTCTGACATTTTCTACCACGGAGAAATCCAGCTTTGGTTCGCTTAAATATACCCCGTGGGTTGTTCCAAAGGAACATGCCAACGCATCAATGCCGGTTTCCTCCACAAAAATTTTAGCCTGTTTCGGATCTGTATAGATTTTTTCGGGATCATTACTGCCTGCACCGGAGCCGGAACCGTTCTCTCTTTTTCCCATACATCCGATTTCTGCCTCCACCGAGGCACCGGTCTGTTTTGCAAAAGAAACTGCCAGTTTTGTATTTGCAATATTTTCATCCAGAGACAGCACAGAACCATCGTACATGACCGAAGTAAATCCCAAATCCAAAGCGGTACACACATAATCCAGATCCTCACCATGATCCAGATGTACACATACCGGAACCTTGGCTCTCTTTGCCATTTCTAACATGATAGGTCCAATGATACGGATTGGCATAAATTGTTCATGCCCCTGCGCATGCTGGATAATGACCGGCACATTCATCTCCTCCGCTGCACTTAAAACAGCTATAATTCCTTCCAGATTTGGTGTGTTAAAAGCACCGGCAGCGCATTTCTTTGCTTCACACAAATTCATCATCTGTTTTAATGTAACTAACATTTTCTCTCCTTTACAGCTCTTGATATAATCTGACAAGCTGTCCTTTCATTTTATTATATTTTTCATATTCCTTCTCATAGACACCGGCATTTGTACTGTTCGGAATATAACGCTTACTCTCCCCCTGAACTTTTGCCGCTTCTGCATAGGACGGATATCTGCCACTTCCCACTGCTGCAATACACGCACAGCCAAATAATGCAGACTCTTCCTGCGACATAGTGACAATTTCTTTTCCCGTAACGTCTGCCTTAATCTGACACCAGATATCACTCCTTGCAGCTCCGCCAATAGAAATAAGGCTTCCTTTCTGTTCATTGCCGCCACTCATCAACCGAATATTGTCCTTTAGCATGTAGGAAACTCCTTCAAAAATTGCCCGCACAAAATCCTCTCTGGTATTATGGAGCCCTATATTCCAGAATACTCCTTTACTCTGCTCCGCACCTATCATGCCTTCAAAATAAGGAATCATAATGACACCGTTCGCACCGGGAGTTCCCTCCGCAACAATGCTGCTCAGATACGCATAAATATCCTCTTCCTTTCGTTCCTGATAGAACTGCTCAGCAAACCATTTCAAAACTGTGGTGGCCGTTTTGGATATTGCAAGCAATAAATAACGCTCCTTTTGCACATGACGATAAACCGTAAGCTGTTTATCACACGCCATACAATCCCTAAGTCCCATGGTAGAGGCTACAATCATAGCTGTACCTGTGGTTTCATGGACATCTCCAACATTACAATTTCCACATCCAACCGCTCCGGCCAATTGATCCATTGCTCCTGCATATACGACCGTCTCACAAGTTAGTCCCAGAAGCCGAGCCGCCTCTGCCGTCAAGCAGCCGATTCGTTGACCGGGCTCTACTACATCAGGAATCCTTCCCGGATTTATTCCGATAACATCCAGCGCATCCAGCCATAATTCGTCCGTATTTAAATCAAAATATCCAGTAGACGACAGCAGACTTTTTTCGCTGACAGTCCTTCCTGTAAGCCGAAAGATTACATAATCCTCAAGCAACATGAACTTTGCCGTTTTTTCATATACCTCCGGCATCTTCTGTCTTATATGCATAAGCTTCGCTAACGGAACATAGCCATCTACACCGGGGAGCCCGGTTTTTTCCCGAAAGATCGTATCCGGAAAATGTTCTCTGATAAAATCCGCTTCTTGGGCAGCTCTTCCATCCAACCATACGATTGCTTTATAAAGCGGTTGTCCAGTCCCATCCACCGGAATCAGTGTTTCACCTTGCGTAGTTGTACACATGGAACAAATATCCTTTGCAGGTATCCCGCTTCGTTCCAAAGCCTCCCGTGTACAGCAAACCATCCCTCTGATATAATCCTCCGGCTCTGCCTCCGCTGTTCCCTCGACGGTCATTTTCACTTCATAATTACAGCGCGTGATAATGCAGCAGTTGAGGTCAGCGTCAAACAATCCACATTTGATCCCGGATGTACCAATATCATAACTAATTATATATTCCATATATCGCTCTTCCAATTCTTCACTTCATCTCGTCCAGAATCCGGTCAAATGTGCTGACCAAAAACTCGACCCCTGCTTCCGATGTGATAAGTCGTGGTTTAATAAGTACCGCTGCCGGGCAGTTTGTTTTATAAGTCTGGGCGCTCACATCAATACCGCTTTCATTTACCTTCTTCGCAAATAACGCAGCCGTCTTAAGATCATGGAACACCAACGATGCTAAAAATCCCAGTCCTTCTGCACCTTCTACTGCATTTTTATGCTTCCCGGCAACCTCTGTAAGACGCTCAAAGAAGAATTTCTCATTTGCCTCGATTTCCTGTCCATTATCCTGCACAAAGCGCATGGTTATCAGATAAGCCAAAGAAGCCAGCTCTTCCTGTCCATTTGTAACCAAAGCACCAAATTGATTCAAACTATCCATTTCAGCCGTAGTGATCACCTTGCTGGCCGGATACTCACCGCCGGAAAATCCCTTTCCTATAATGACAAAATCCGGTGTAAGCTCATATCTGCGGAAAAGATATAATTCTTTATACCAGATGCAGGACTGAATCTCATCTGCCAGGGTAGGTGTATCATACTTCCGGCATAAAGCATACGCCTGCTTTAAAAACTCCTTCTGCAATCGAATCCCGGCATAATTCATCAATACAATCTCATGCAGAAATCCTGCTGTCTTGTAGGGAGCCTGATTATAGGTTTCAATCTTCTCTTTGAAATCATCAATATCATTAATCTTGACGGAAACTACTTTATACAAACCTTGTTGTTCCGCATTCCCATAAATACCCGGCCATATATTGCGGAAGGTCTGAGCAAAAATGGTGGTACCATGATAATTCGCCTCGCAGCCACCGTCCCGGTCTGCCATGACAAAAAACACAGGAATACGTCCCTCATATACGCGCTCTGCATCAGCCGCACCCTGTTTGTAAAAACGATTCAGCATCATCTTAATGGCAGCTTCTACTGCCAGAGAACCGGTTTCCAGGTTAATAATTCTGTTCAACACATGCTTTTCTCGACTGTCTAATATCTCAGTCAGTTTCTCAGTGTCATTTTCCGAAATTCCGTTTGCTGTACGAATCAGTTCTCGTTCCAATGTTCTGGTAATAAATCCTCTTGTATTATTGTGTGTGGCATTGAGAATTCCAAGAGCCCTGGCATTGTCAATCAGCTTATAACCCCAAAAGGTGTGTCCTAAGGATGCATGATAATGCTCACTTTTTCCAACAAAATAGAGTCTTCCGTCTTCTCCAATCCGGAAACATCCCTGTCCGCTTATGGGTGCCGCTGCTCTGTGAAATGCTGCTTTGTACGAATCTGTGGAGGCACCGTCATTGGTGTTATCGTAATCATCCATCACCTTGGTTCCTACCTTGCCAAGTAACGCATCATTTCTCTTCTGATTTGCCTCCGGGTAAAATTCCACCTTTTCATAAGCACAGGCTTCCAACTTTGCTCTATCCTCTGCGCCAAAAAAGCAGTTGGCATCTATCACACTTTTCAAATAGCCTTCTCCCAGCATATCAGCCAAAGAATATTTTATATTTTTAAACATCATAAGCTCTCTTTCCTCTTCTTTTTTATGCTTCAATCTCTACCGCACACTTTTCCTTATGAGACCGGAGTGCTGCAGTCAAAAGTTTATGAGAAAGCGCACTCTCCTGTGGGGTAAAGCAACCAAACTCAGGCGTTTTTCCTTCAATTTCCATCATAAATGCTGCCCACATCTGTAAAATTGCATCGGTAAAACCAAACTCAAAAATACTTGCAGTAATGGTGGGAATCATGGACTTATATCCAACCCCGACTCTGCACCAGCCCTGCTCTTTTCCCCAGGACTCTGTATAATAGAAGGCATTGGGATCTGTCGTGGAAAATTTTGCAGAGCATTTTAGCCCGTCTACCTGAATGTACCATTCGTTGGTAGCTCCCGGTTTCATCCTCTTCATTTCAAAATATACCGGAAACTCATCTCCGTTGTCTGCCTTCATTTCGCAAGTAAGCGTCGCATTATCCCATGTCTCGCAAGGAACCTTCTTGCCGGTCCTGTCATAGCGCTCTGTGGCAATATTTGACAAGCTTGCATAAACTCTCTTTGGTTTCCAGCCCATGCGGAAGGGAACATGCTGGGTATGAATCCCCAAATCGCCCATACAGCCATACTCTCCATTGATTTTAATCATACGTTTCCAGTTGATGGGCTTATCCAAATCCATGTCACTGGAATGATTGATCCCTGTATGTACCTCCATGATCTTTCCGAAACGTCCCTCCTTAATCCAGCGGATCAGTTCCTGACATGCCGGATAATAAGGGAATTCGCTGGCACACCTTACGACCACCTCCGGATGTGCCTTCAGTGCATCCAGAATCTTTTCATTATCCGTTTTATCAATACCAAAGGGTTTTTCTCCCAGCAAATGCTTGCCCGCATTGATAATGTCACTATATACTACTCCATGCAGGTTATGAGGAAGTGCACAGTAAACAGCATCTACGTCGTCCCTTGCCAAAAGTTCTTTATAGTCCTTCGTCTTAAAGACAATTGTATCCACATGCTCTTCAAACCAAGCCATAGCTTCCTCATTCTGATCGCAGATTGCTACTATCTCCGGCTTTGCAATCCGCGCTGATAAGTGACACCAACGGGCTGCTGCTGACGCAAACTCTTTTCCCATAAGCCCGCAGCCTATAATTCCAAATCTTACTCTTTCCATTTATAAACTCCTTTCATCTTGATACCCTAATAAGCTTGAGAAAATCAAAAACCGATTCGGTTTCCGATATCCTCAAGCTTCTATTTGTCAATTATTGAAAAATAGGGGTCTCCTGATCAACAACCACTTTGTCCAAACAATACTTACTGTCTATTGCAGGCTCACGACGCATCCATTTCCCTTTTGTGAAGTCCGGAATATCCACGGGCATTCCGCCTTTTTGAATCGACATTTCCGAAAGAGGTCCGATTGCCATCAAGGCTACCGTATCATAAGCATCAATCGGAGTATTAATGCCTCTCTTTACGCTTTCCACAAAGGCTCTACACACAAGCCAGTCCATCCCGCCATGGCCTCCCTTTAATTCTCCCTGCACATATTCCGCATGTAAGGGATGATCATACTTTTCATAATACTTACTTACATTATCAAACTCGCCTTCCACATCTCCCTCAAAGAACATAACATTTCTCTCCTCGGAATACATGCCTTTTGTACCGCGCACTGTAAAGTCACGGCTGTAAAATGCCCTTGGAAGTGTTGTATCCAATGATAGCTGTATTGTCTCTCCGTTGGCACAGGTAATACAGGTAGTCACGATATCACCCTGTTTATACTCTACATTGTTGAAAATACTGTCAGCCGGAAGATGCTCTTTGGCATAAGCCTTCAGTCCCCTGCTCTTAGATGCAACGGATGTCAGTTTCATCATACGATTTCCGCGATTAATATCCAACACCTTCATGATCGGTCCGAGTTCGTGCGTCGGATATTGCTCACAATTTCTGTTAATGTATTCAAAAATTCGATAATGAGGCTTATCTCTCTCTTTAAACAACTCCATCTCCGGCAGATAATGGCAATAACCGCCCTTACAGTGGACAACCTCGCCCAAAAGCCCCTGCTTTACAATATTTAACAACATCATCTCATTCCTGCCGTAGCAGCAATTTTCCAGCATCATAAGAGGAGCCCCGGTCTTCTCATAAGCCTCTATCAAATCATGGCACTCCTGGATATCGTAAGCGCATCCTACCTCTACCGCCGTATACTTTCCGGCAAGCATGGATTCTTTTGCCAATTTGACATGCGTGTGCCAGCCTGTCATAATAATCACAGCATCGATTTCATCATCTGCCAGTATCTCCTTATAATCCGTGGTAGTGTACGGGCTTGGTTTTCCTTTTTCGTTGAGCATAGAAACTGCCTGCTGCACCCTGTCCTCTTCCCAGTCACACAGTGCCCGAATCTCAACATCCTGCATATCGGAGAAACAAAGCTTAAGCACACTCATTCCTCGTCCGCCCAGTCCAATATAACCGACCTTAATTTTTTCTTTCATTTTTATAAACTGCCTTTCCGCGAAAGGCACCAATAGGGTTATGAAACCCAACTGCACACTTTCGCTTTATTCTCTTT
>JAGASC010000105.1 GCA_017621905.1 Roseburia sp. | reverse complement strand
TTAGCATAAGGTTACTCCTTTTTCTCCGTCAATGATCTTACCGATTACGTATGGTGTATCGCCTGCTGCCTTGATTGCTTCCATAGCCTTGTCCACATCTGCCGGATCTACTGCAACCATCATACCGATACCCATATTGTAGGTATTGTACATCATCTCTTCTTCTACCTGCCCTTCTCTTGCCATCATTTTGAAGATTGCAGGTACCTCGTAGCTGTCCTTATAAATGACGGCATGTTTTCCTTCCGAAAGCATACGTGGTACGTTTTCCTGGAATCCGCCGCCGGTGATATGGCTGCATGCTTTTACGGTAACGCCTGCTTCTTTGATAGACTTTAATGCTTTTACATAAATTCTTGTGGGAGCGATCAATGCTTCTCCCAGGGTCTTGCCTAATTCTTCATGGTATGTATTCAAGGTTTCTGTATCCATCTTGAAAATCTTGCGAACCAAGGAAAATCCGTTGGAATGCACACCGGTGGAAGCCATACCGATAATCACATCTTCTGCTTTTAAGTTTGCGCCGGTGATGATATCCTTCTTATCTACCACACCTACTGCAAATCCTGCCAGATCGTATTCATCCTCCGGCATAAGTCCCGGATGCTCCGCAGTTTCGCCACCGATTAATGCACAACCGGATTGAATACAGCCTTCTGCCACACCTTTTACGATGGTTGCAATTTTTTCCGGATAGTTCTTGCCACATGCAATATAATCCAGGAAAAATAATGGTTCTCCGCCTGCACATGCGATATCATTTACGCACATTGCAACTGCGTCGATACCGATGGTATCATGTTTATCCATAAGAAATGCCAGCTTCACCTTTGTTCCGCATCCGTCTGTGCCGGATACTAAAGTCGGCTCTTCCATATCTTTAATTTTTTCAAGAGAAAATGCTCCGGAAAATCCGCCAAGACCGCCTAACACTTCCGGTCTCATTGTTTTCTTTACGTGTTCCTTCATTAATTCCACTGATTTGTAGCCTGCTTCGATATCAACGCCGGAATTCTTGTAATCCATTTATAAATCCTCCAATTTTTTTAAAAATTTGTTCGCTGTCTAAGCAGTATGCTTTGCAGTCTGCTTTCATGTATAGTATATATGGAAACACATATATTTTCCAATTATATATTATTATTTGTTTTATTAGTTTTTCTTATACTTTATATTGCATTTACACATGTGCCTTATAAAACAGCCAGGATAAACGCATTGGCTTTGCACTGACGGGGCATATACGAAAAAACTGGATCCCTATGCCCCGTTTACTATTAAAATTGAAAGATAAGAAGTCAGATTTTTGCGTATCGGGGCATATACGAAAAAACTGAGTCTCTATGCCCCGATATTGAATGAAAACGGGGCATCAGAAGGATATTTTTTTGTATATGCCCCGAACCTTACTTTTTACATTCTAAAATGCATTAATAATAGCAAAAAAATCCGCTTGGCGGGGCATACAGAGTGAAAAATTTTGTATATGCCCCAGCCGGTATCTTCGCATTCTAATCTTCAACCAAAAGGTTAGATTGATGCGTTTATCCTGATAAATCAGCACCCAAATGCCAAAAAGCACTGCGGTTGTGGAACAATTAAAATTGCCCGCATACACTTCAGTGCTTTTTCATGTTTATCTGCTTATTTAATAATTTTTATATCCAACTTCCTGGAGTCTTGCATCTTTTGCCTGCACCTGCTCCTTCAATTCGTTTGAATATTCTTTTAATTTTTGCAAAATTGCATCATCGCTTGTGGCAAGAATTTTTGCTGCAAGTAATCCTGCATTTGCACCACCATTGATAGCTACGGTAGCCACTGGAATGCCGGATGGCATCTGTACAATGGAGTACAGGGAGTCTCTTCCACCTAAGGATGTGGTGTGCATTGGAATGCCGATGACCGGCATTGGGAAGATTGATGCACACATGCCGGGCAGATGTGCTGCCATACCTGCGCCTGCGATGATGACCTTGAAGCCCTTTGCCTCTGCGGTCTTTGCATACTCGAAAAATACATCCGGTTCTCTGTGGGCGGAGATGATGGTCATCTCATAATCAATTCCAAGTTTCTCCAAAATATCGGCAGCCTTTGCCATTACCGGCATATCAGAGTCGCTGCCCATTACAATTCCTACTTTTGCCATATTTTTTATGCTCCTTTTTCTATTTTTTACTTTTTGAAATTTAGGGACATATTTTTTTCCAGAAAATCCTACGTCCCTCTTCTAATTTGGGGACGTATCTTTTTCCAGAAAATCCTACGTCCCTTTTCTAATTTGGGGACGTATCTTTTTCTAGAAAATCCTACGTCCCTAAATTTTAAAAGTTTAACTCAACGGAAGATTCAACTCCTCAGTACCTGGCAGGACAAATTTTCCGTCTGCGATAATGTCCTGGGTAGTTCCGTCTGCCCGGATTACTGTGATTTTGTCCAGCTCATCATACGGGATTGTGATATCTGTGTGGCAATTGAAGTATGCCTTCTCCATATCTGTTTTCCGCAATGCAGAAACTGCATTTTCCCTGGCCACGATTGCCTTTCCATCCGGGTTATAGGACACATTGTCCTCCTCGTGGCTGTAGCAGGTGTCGCCCACCGCAAAGTGAGGACCTGTTTTCTCCGCAATGAGAATCGGTAATTTATCTGCAATGTTATAATCTCTCGCCATGCGATACGCGGTGGTGTTTGTTCCGATGGCGAACTCGCCCATCGGCAGCGTATCATGATGCATCAGCACATTGTCGCGGATATATTTCTTATTCTCTGCTTCCTCTGAAAAGTTGGTGCAGGTGTAATCTGCAATCATACCGTCCACGAAATCGATTTCCAGATTCTCATAATTCAACTCTCCCAGGTATACCTGGCTGACAAACAGCTTTCCGGTAGTGCCGGAGAGCACCGGAGAGGTAAACACCTCACCTACAGGGATGTTCACATCGGCCACGCAGTTTTCAAAAGCGGTCTCCTTACTGCGGTCTTTTAACGGCCAAATGGTGACGTAAAGGTCTGTCTTATTGGCACCTTTTCCGGTGATATGCACCTTTTCGGCCTCATCCAGCGCATCTATCATTTTCTGCTGCATCCGCTGATACAAATTGTAATCCAGCGTGTTTATTTTTACTGTTTCTGCAAAAATCTCTTCGAATTTATCACCAATGGAAGGAAGCGGATAAGCGATGATGGTAAAGCTTCGTTCCTCGCCTTTGATATATTGGTTCTGTATCTGTCCGGACATGCTCATGTCATAGACACAAAGCTGTTGTTGCTTGTCGGTGTAATGAAGGGCCGTCTCCTTCGTTTCCGGAGAAAATGGGATTTCACCAAAGGTTTCGATTACCGCCGGGCCTGCAAAGCCACCGGCCAGTGCTTTATTTTCCTCCAGGTAGGTCTTTTTCACTTCAAGGCCTCGCTCCACGTAGGCTTTGTCCAGATAAAATGCATCGTCTTCCTTATGGTCGTATGCATACTGCTTATTGGGCGAAGATGAAGCTGCCAGCATGGTGGGTTTTAGGTTCAGCTTTTCAAAATTCTTCACTGCTGCCCGCACCATTCGTTCGAAACCAATGGGATAACGGATCTGCACTGTCTGCTTTTTGCTCAAATCCTTTCCGGTTACCTCGAATCCGATTCGATAGCCTTCCGTGTAGGTATCTGCCATAGCCTGGATTTCTTCCTCTGGTATTGCATTCAAAAATGCTGCCACTTTAAGTTCATTTTCACCGATAAACTGTCCGTAGCGGTAAAGGTAACGCAAGTCGGTGAGGTCGGCATTCATGACAATGTCTGTTTCAAAATCCTCCTCCGCGTTAATCAGCCGCCGATAACGATTTTCGTAGAAAATCTCGCTGTAATCGTGAAAATACCAGTAGATGTCCTGTTTGATTTCCTTTTGATCCACTTCCGAGAGTTCCTGTGCATTTTCAAAGCTATTATAAACTGCCACAAAAAGTTCCATGGCAATGGTCAGTTCCATCAGGTTCCCACGAAAAGCTTCTGTAATTTTTTTGCGCAAATGTGCGTAGAGCATGGAGAGTATCTGTCCGCATTCCTCGCCCAGCGTATTTACTGCGTAATCCGGATTTGCATAACTCTCACTGTATGCTTCCGGCAGGATATCTGCATAAATCTGCTGATTCAGGCGCTCACAGTCTGTCATACTTTCTGCGACAAGCTCTGCTGCATCCGCCTTATGATAAATATTCGCCAGCAGAAGAAGAAATTCTGCTGTTCTTTTAAAATAATCCTGACTCTTCTTCGGCCCCTCCGGTGAAGCTGCTATTTCTTCTATCCGCTCTGTCACCAGTTCGAAGCGTTCTGCCGCCATCTCATTTGATTCTTTATATAGTTTTTTATATTCCACTCAGTCAAACACCTCCATTATCACGTCTGTTACCAATTCTGCCAAATCCGGCGCCAGTCCGGAACCTGGATTTTTTCATACCGCCGGCACACCTACCAGCGTGCTATGCAGTATATGCATGGTCCTGCTCTGAACAGTTACCTTTCTTCTTTTTTTCTTCTGTAGTGAACTACTCATTGGATGTGGGAATGCTACATATCGAGCAGTTTTCCTTCTGCTGTATTTTTCTCAATCAACGATTTCGCATACTCCCATATCTGCTCGGAGCCTTCGTGAACTCTCGTGTTACGCGCCATGACCTGGGATTTTTTCACACCGTGTTCTGCCCAGGACTTTCCACCGGAGGCA
>JAGASC010000104.1 GCA_017621905.1 Roseburia sp. | reverse complement strand
ACCACCTCCCTGCTCTGTTGTAATTTTTCCCGCCAATTTCATGGCGACAGACTCTACTGCCATTCTTCCATCCTGAGGCGTGGCAATGTGATGTGCTTCTGCCAGTGTTTTGCCACTATATCGCCTGCCGGCGTGCTGGTTCTCTGCTACAATTTCGCCATCACGTAATGTGATGATCCTCTGAGTTTCTGCCGCCAGTTCATGAGAATGGGTAATGAGTACGATGGTCTTTCCCTGCTCCTCATGCAGGCGGTGAAAAATATCCATGACCATATGTCCGGTCTTGGTGTCCAGTGCCCCGGTGGGTTCATCCGCCAGAAGGATGGCAGGGTCGTTCACCATGGCTCTGGCGATGGCAACGCGCTGCTTCTGCCCGCCGGAAAGCTCATTGGGCCTGTGGGTGGCACGGTCTTCCATGCCCACCATTTTCAACATTTCCATGGCGCGGTCTTTTTTGTCCCTGATTTTTTCTTCGCTGTACATTAAGGGAACCATAACGTTTTTTAATGCATTGGCACGGGGCAGAAGGTTGAAGTTCTGGAATACGAAGCCGATGCGCCGGTTACGGATGGCGCTGCGGATTTCATCCGGCATATTCCCCACATCCTGGCCTTCCAGATAATAATTTCCTGCGGTCTGGCGGTCCAGCACGCCGATGATATTCATCAGTGTACTTTTTCCGGAACCGGACTCACCCACGATGGAAATAAATTCACCCCGGTGCACATTTAAGCTGATACCATGCAAAATTTCCAGCTCATTTGGTTTTCCCAGATAATATGTTTTTACAATGTTTTCCATTCGAATTACCGGTTCGTTCACGATTTTGCAACCTCCGCACTTATGACTCCATCCTTCCCTGCTTCTCCCACACTGCTGCCAAGGCCCATGCTCTGCTCAGAGTATATCTGCTCCGGCGTAAAGCTCTGCCCTTCCTGAATGGAATAAGTATAGTCATAGATCAGCAGATCACCTTCTTTTAAGTCTCCGCCGGTAATTTCTGTATAATAGTCTATTTCCTCGCCGACTTCCACGTTTCTTTTCACTGCTGTGGCGGAACCGTCTCCGTTTTCCTCTGCCACCAGCACATAAGCATTTCCGTCCTCATCATACTGAATCAGATCATAGGGAACGGCCAGCACCTCTCTCTTTTCTGTGATCATAACTCTGGCCTTTGTGGACATTCCTACCAAAAGTTCTGTGGTATCCAGTGAAATTTCTACGGAATAACCGTCGGTGGACGCCGCCATGTCATAGGAGCTCCCACTGGACTGCCCCTTTACGCGAACCACTCTGGTAACCTCCCCTTTGATGCTCGCCTCTCCGGTGGCATCCGATGTCACGATAGCATTCATTCCTTCATTCAGCTTCAGGATATCGGCTTCCTCCACGGAAGCTACCATCTTTAGGGAACTGGTATCTTCCATCGTGATCAGGGTCTGACCCGGTGTATTTTTATCACCCACGGATACGTTGACTGCCACTACCACGCCGCTGCAGGGGGCTTTCAACTCACAGTCATTTAACTGCTTCTTTAAGTCGTCCAGCGTCTCCCGGCTTTTATCCATGGAATCGTCACCGGAATATTTCGACCGCTCAATAGCAGTCTGGGCATCTGCTACAGACTGGTTGGTGGAAAGCAGTGTTCTTTCGTAGCTTTCTTTTGCATCTTCGATGGATTGCTGCAGACTCTTTAAGTCTGCGTCTGATTTATAGCCTTCGTTCACGAAATCTCTGGTAGACTGCTCTAATTTTGCGCGAGCTTCCTCTGTTTCGGCATTTTGCTGCGCTTCAATCATTGCCGCAATTTTTGCATTTCTTGCTTCGTCATAGGCCGCCTCTGCCCGGTCTATCATCTTCTGCGCATCTGCCAGGCTCTGGGTCTGAGCCAGTTTCGCGTTATCCAACGCCTGCTGCAAATCCTTCTGATTATACTGGGACAATACCGTGCCGTCGGCGATGGATTTTTCCAATTCCGCGATCTGTGTCTCGATATCCGCCTGATCTAATGTTACCAGGGTATCTCCCTCTGTCACGATATCTCCGACCTGTACGTCAACTGCGGTGACTTCTGCGGTGGCCATGGAAGTGACATTCATGCGGCTTTTGCCTGCCACGGTTCCCTTCAGGGAAATGGTGTCAGATAAATCCCTCAGCTGCACCGGCTCTACCTCTATGCCATTGCTTGTGATTTCTACCTGTTTCGTCATGCTATGTATGGCTGTACCAATGACTGCCGCAAAAATGATTACGATTGCCAGTACGATGATCAGTACTTTTTTCTTTTTCTTCTTCGGAGCTGCTGTGTAAGCTCCTTTTTCTGTCTGTTTCGCTTTGTCTTTCATGCTGGTTTCTCCCTACCTTTATTCATAATTACAGGCCACACTTCGTGAACTCCATAATCGGATTTTATGTGATTGTACCATATCTTTTTTGTAAAAAAAGCGATTTAAGCGAAACTTAATAATTCTTTCGCTTTTCTTCGGGAAAATGTTGTAAAAATGTAATTTTCTCGTAACTGTGAAGGTACTGAGCAGTTACATTTCTTCATGTAGTTTTCTTCTGCTGTCGCGGAAATATATCATCATCTCACGCGTCAGACTTAAGCCCTCCGTATCATCCGGAATATCCCGGTAATCCACCCACTCTGCCACGGAAAGCTCCTCCGTATCCATATGTATTGTGTCATCTCCATCCAGTTCACAGAAATATCCCAGCAACAGATTGGAATCGAAGCCCCAGGGCTGGCTCTTGTAATAACGGATGTTCTTCACGCGAACACCGGTCTCCTCCATTACTTCCCGCGCCACTGTCTGCTCCGCTGTCTCTCCGATTTCCGTAAATCCGGCGATCAGGGCATAACGCTTATAAGCTCTCCCTGCATATTTTGTCATCAAAATCCGTTCCCCGTTCGTCACTCCTACAATCACTGCGGGCGCGATTTTGGGGAACACCATGTTGCCGCAGTCCGGACATTTTAGCATTCGCAGTTTCTCACTGTGTACCAATGTCTGCCCGCAGCGTCCGCAGAACCGGTTATCGCGGTACCAGACATACAAGTGCCAGGCCGTAGCTACTGCAAATATTTGCTCTTTTGGTCTGCGGCTGCGCATCTCAAACATGGAAATCCATTCGTACCCGGGCACGCTTTCCGATTCAAGGAACGCATTCTCCGTCAACCACAGCAAAAACTTCTCCGGCAAATCGGTCAAAAAATACTTTGTTTCCCCAACTGAAAACAGGTACACCATATCCGGCAGCTTTGCTCCGCACCTGGTGCACCAGGCCTGCAGCATTTCATAAGGCACAAAATCTGCTGTTTCTCCTTTTTTCACCAGAATCTGATTCTCCTGGAAAGCCATCAGACGGCTGCCCTTTCCCGGTGTTTTTCCACTATATTCATTTGCCAATCGTTTCGGTTCTATATCCTGTATCATATGCTATCTTCCTGTTCTTTCCTGCCGACGCTTGATTGCGATCGTTTTTCATTTCACAAAAATGTCTGCTCAACCACAATCTATAGGCTTTTCATGCTTTGTTCTTTCCACTGATTATATAGGATTTCTGGTATGAAAGCTATATATAATTATTGATTTACTGCTTTTGCCATCTATATTTATCCTTTCACTGCACCAGACGCCGCGCCATCCGTAATCTGCCGTTGAAAAAGCAAAAACAGAATTGTCGGCGGTATGATTGCAAATAATGCCGCCCGAAGAACACTGACCGCATCCGTCGGCGTGTCCTTAAACGCAAATAATTTTACCATTACCGTCTCCTTGCCGGAGTTGTTCAACACCAGATAGGGCAGCAGGAAATCCGACCATGCCGCTGTGATTGCAAAAATGACCACCACCATGATAATAGGCCGGGACAGCGGCATCATAATCCGCGAAAACACCTGCAGCACACCTGCCCCGTCCAGTTTTGCCGCTTCCAAAAGTTCCCCCGGCAGTTCTTCGAAAAATTGCTTGAATAACACCACATAAAAGGCGTTGGCGCCAAAGGCCAGCCACAGCGGCAAAAAGCTTT
>JAGASC010000103.1 GCA_017621905.1 Roseburia sp. | reverse complement strand
TGGACTGCACACCAAAGCTTCGCAGGAATTCCTCTGTGGTTCCAAAAAGCAAAGGCCGTCCCGGCGCATCGAGTCTTCCCAGTTCGCAGACCAGGTTGTATTCCATCAGCTTGTTTACCGCATGGTCACAGGATACCCCGCGGATTTTTTCGATTTCCACCTTTGTGATTGGCTGCTTGTATGCTATGATAGAAAGCGTTTCCAAAAGAACATCTGTCAGCACATGACGCTTCGGCTGTTTTGCAATTTTTATCAAATATTCATACATCTCACTCTTCGTACACATTTGATAGGATCCGTCCAGTTCAATGATACGGATGCCGATGGATTCGTCCTCATAATGCTCCATCATGCGCGCGAGAATTTCTCTGGTTTTTTTCTTGTCCAATTCCAGCACAGCGGCAATTTTCTCCAGTTCCACAGACTCGCCCATGGTGAAAAGAATTGCTTCTATAATCGCTTCGTATTTTTTTTCTTCCATGCTCAACTCATACCATACCTTTCCACATTTGCATCATAATACACAAACTCTGAAGATATCGGCATTCTCCCTACCAAGGGGATCTAGGTCTCCCAGCAGGCTATGCCACTATTTTTGACTGAATCTTTATGTCGTCAAAGGTTTTCTCCTGTGAAATAAAAATCTTCCCCATCTTCATCAGTTCTAAGATTGCCAGGAAAGTTACAATAATCTCCATTTTGCTGGCCTGGGATTCCAAGAGGTTCCGGAAACTGAACTGGCTGTGGGTCATACAGTAATTCTCAAGATATTGCATCTTGTCCGCCAGCGATACTTCCTCTTTTTCTATCTTTCCGAATTTGGAACGGACGGGGTCAATCTTGTCCACCTGTTTTCTCATGATGGACTTAAAAATATCATTCAGCTTTGCCAATGTCAGATCCGATACCAGGGCCTGCATATCAATCGGTGCCTCGTACTCTGCCACCTCCGGCGGAATCGTGGGCTCTTTGAACAACGCTCTGGATGCATCCATCTGACGATCCCGCAGCTCATAGGCCATGCATTTATACATCTTGTATTCCAACAGCTGCTGTACCAGCTCTGCTCTCGGATCCTCTGCCTCTTCCTCCTCCGTTTCTGGTGCCGGAAGCAGCATTCTGGATTTGATGTCGATCAGAGTAGCGGCCATTACCAGGAATTCGCTCATGACATTTAAGTCCTGGCGTTTCATTTCTGCAATGTATTCCATATACTGGTTGGTAATTTCCACAATTGGGATATCATAAATATTTACTTTATTTTTTTCCAGCAGGTGTAAAAGCAAATCCAATGGTCCCTCAAACACCTGGAGCTTAATTGTCATATCCATCTTTTTTCCTCTAAAACCATCACCAAGAATTTTTTAACTAATTAATTCTACATTGGATTTCCGGAAATTTCAAGCTATTTTTCTATATTTAGTGTCCATTTTTTGATTTTCCACTATAATTTGTATTCTTATGTAAACAAAAAAGTGCGTTTTCTCATTCTAATTTCTTTTGCCGCGAATCAGCTGACAGTCTATTCGATTTAACAAGACAGTTTTACAAGACAGGGGATCGATTTTTGGTATAAAGTACAGGCATTTTCATTACAATGAAGTATAATTATATGTTTTTTCAGGAGGCATCCCGTGAAGTTTTTTGTTTCATTGCTGCTTGGCATAAACCTGGCATTTTCCTCGCTGCATAGCGTTCCATCTTCCCTTCCGGACAAAATGCTGCCCGAGGGAGAAACTACCGAAGCTGCGCTTAGCATTTCAGCTCCCAGTGTACTGCTTATGGAAGCTTCCACCGGGACTGTTATTTTCGAAAAGAATTCCCATGAAGCGCTGCGTCCGGCCAGCGTCACCAAAATCATGACACTACTTTTGATTTTTGATGCTCTGGCAGGAAAACAGATTTCCCTTACCGATACGGTTACTGTATCCGAATATGCTGCCAGTATGGGCGGTTCCCAGGTGTATTTAGAAACCGGTGAGACACAGACCGTAGAGACCATGATCAAATGCATCAGCGTAGCCAGTGCCAATGACGCCTGCGTGGCTATGGCAGAACTGATTGACGGGTCAGAAACGGAGTTCGTCCGGCGGATGAATGAGCGGGCCAGTGGGCTTGGAATGAAGGACAGCAACTTTGTGAACTGCTGCGGTCTGGAGGCGGAAGGCCATTTGACCAGTGCCTACGATGTAGCACTGATGTCCCGGGAACTTACCACAAAGTATCCGGATATACATAATTACTGCACCATATGGATGGAAAATATTACCCATACCACCGCCAAAGGGAACAGTGAATTCGGGCTGACAAATACAAATAAACTGCTCAAACAATATGAGTATGCTACGGGACTAAAGACCGGTTTTACCAGTCTGGCAAAATATTGCGTTTCCGCAACAGCCAAAAAGGATGACATGGAGCTGATTGCAGTTGTTATGGCTGCACCCGATCCGAAGGCACGTACGGCGGATGCTGTTACTCTTTTGAATTATGGTTTTGGAAGATGCCGGATTTACACAGACCCCAATGAGGATAATTTGGTGGCAATGCAGATTTCCGGAGGAACGTCCGAATTCGTGAATCTGAAATATAGTGAACCTTTCCAGTATGTATCTACAAGCGGAGCTGATCTTTCCGGTGTAACGAAATCGCTCCAGCTGCCGGAATCGGTGGAGGCTCCTGTTGTAAGGGATGCAATTGCAGGAAAAGCGGTGTATTCTCTGAACGGAGAACAAATCGGGAGTGTAGATATCCTATATACCGATGATGTGGAGGCAGCTACTTTTGCGGATTATTTTATGAAAGCACTGCAATTTTCATGACATAATTTATGACATAGATGGTAAAAGAAACGTTTTTCGTAACAGTGAGGGTACGGAACAGTTACCTTTTTTCACTTTCGGGGGGCTTGGCGCTCTTTTTACCCTGGCCAGCCCCCCGACATGTTACAACAGAGGTGCAAATAACCGCAATACACTTTGCAGCATCCGTATGATAAGATGACGGTTGCGGCAAAATTCTGACGTAATTTCTTCGGAACGCCGGAAGGTTTCCAGGCAGTCCTCCTTTACCTGCATGACTGCTTTTGACCGGTACATCCAGACTCCACATTCAAAATGCAGGTATAGGCTACGAAAGTCTAAGTTCACACTTCCTACCGTTGCAATTTCATCATCGCAGACGAAGCTTTTTGCATGAAGGAAGCCCGGCGTATACTGGTAAATCCGCACACCGCTTGTCAGAAGCGGGGCATAATAGGCCTGGCTCAACAGGAATACCATTTTTTTGTCCGGTACGCCCGGTGTTACGATTCTTACGTCTACTCCGCATTTCGCTGCATTGCGCAGTGATGTCAGCATCTCGTTATCAATGATCAGATACGGCGTGAAAATGTAAACGTATTCTTTTGCCTGGTTAATGATATTCAAATAAATATTTTCGCTGACATTTTCATGATCTAAGGGACTGTCGCCATAGGGCTGCACAAATCCGTCATTTTCAAAAGGCTTTGTCTGATAGACTGACGGCATAAATTTGCTGTAATCTTCCGTAGAACGTACGATATAGTTCCACATTTCAAGGAACATGGTAGTAAGGCTCCACACTGCTTCGCCTTCTATCCGGATTCCGGTATCTTTCCAGTAACCAAAGCGTTCCACTTTATTGA
>JAGASC010000006.1 GCA_017621905.1 Roseburia sp. | reverse complement strand
TCCTGCTCCAGCTATGATTCCACCAGCGATTGCAATCACTCCAGCTATGTAACTGTATATCCCATCGCTGTTCAAAGCGCATCCGGCTGTCACGAAGATTGCGACGCCCAGGATCATGATTGCTTTTGATAACTTATCCACATTGCACCTCCTTTCCCAAGAACCTGTCCAATTTTGCACGGAAAATCCGATATTCATGTTGCCCGCCCGGTTTCTCTGGCGGAACCACATTCCCTAAATCCCATTTCTTTCTTGCCATCTGCCGCCTTAAATATTCCGGATGGCAACCAATCTCCGCCGCCGCCTCTGCCACTGTGAGTGCCTGGCAGCTTTCTGATCTGTTTTTTACCGTGGTAATCACGCTCCTTTCTGCCACTACAAATCTATTTATCGGGTTCAATTGGCAAATCTTCTGTTGTGCGCTTCGGAAATTTGCTTTGAATTTCTTTTTCCGTCACAGGAACCCCGACCAACTGAACAAAGAATCTATCTCTGCCGCTACTGTACCTTACCCCGCATTCCTTAAGTTTTTTATCATAGAGCAGAAAAGCCATTCTTTTACTTGTGCCCCTTTGATATAGCTTGAAATCTGGCATCTTTTCTTCCCATACAAGATACATGCATTCACCAATTTGGGAATCAATCTGGGCATCAATCAGCCAATCCACTGTAACATCTAATGCGTTTGATAATTTTTTCAAATCATCCAGTCCTATCCTGATTTGCACATTTTCCATGCGCACCAGCCTTGAAAGAGTAATTCCAGACTTTTCTGCAAGTTTTTCCTGAGTCATGCCTAATTGCTTTCTGGCCTCGACGATGTTGTTTGCAATATCGCAATAAAAATCAAATCCTATACGTTCAGTTGTCTGTGTTTCAAAATATCTCATCTTTCATATTCTCCTTTTTGCACTTGCCTTTTTAATTCTTTTGAAGAAGATCAAAAAGCTCTTGAAGAAGCTCTGACTGATGCTTGTCCGTGTCAATGCGCTCATCAAGCATCGAACCCAACTCCTGACACGTCTGAATAATCTCTTGATATTGCTCTCGAATTTTCTGATGGGCCTGATTGTCTTGATTTATATGGATAAACAGGCCTATCCAAATTGCCACAATTGATATCCCTATGGATAAATGTTGTGGCTTTTTTATTTTCCATTTTTTCCTTTTTGGTTCTTCCACCTGAACATCAATGAGCAACCCAGCCTTTTCATTGTCTGTCAAAAAAAAATGTCTCATATAAACTTTTCCATTTTTTTCAACTCTTCCGGAACCATCGTATTTAAAAATCATTGTATCTATTACTTTGTTCTCTTCATCCATCTCTCTCACTCTCCTTTCCCTAACTATCCATATTATTGGACAGGTTCTGTGGTATCCTCTAAGAAATACTCAATAGATACACCGAAATAATTGGCGAGGATTTTGAGTTTTTCTAATTTAGGATTACTGCGGCCAGTTTTCCATTGGGATAAAGTGTTTTGCCCAATCCCAGTATCTTTTGAAACCTGGTAGGAAGTTATCCCCCGCCGCTTAAGAAGTTCCTCATACTTCTTGTACACTAAACCACCTCCTTGACTATATCTTGTAGTTGCATATACTTCACGTTTGTGATATACTTCAATTACCAGTTAGAAGTAATTACAATTTATGAACGTACATATTTTTGACTCATTTGCTATTATGTACTGCAACTATTTGAAGTATGTGTTTAATATACACCATGTTTCATTCTATGTCAATACATTTTGCTTATGTTTTTTGAAGTATTGCGTTTTTGTGAAAGGTGGACAAAAAATGTACAGTATCTTTGAGGAATTGTTACAAAAATATGGAGTATCTACCTACAAAGTATCCAAAGAAACGGGAATTGCACAATCAGTTTTTAGTGCTTGGAAAAGCGGGATTAGTACTCCAAAGCAAGACAAAATGCAAAAAATTGCCGACTACTTTAATATTTCATTAGAATATCTTTTAACCGGCGAAGAAAAAGAAGGCGGCGAAACCTACTACCTAAACGAAGAAACTTCAAAGATGGCTCAATCCATTTTTGAGAATAAAGAACTGCGAATGCTTTTTGATGCGGCGCAGGATGCAAAGCCGGAAGATTTGGAAACCGTACACCAGATGTTACTGGCACTTAAGAGAAAGGAACGAGGAAATATTGACGATTGATTATCAGATTCAAATGATTCAGTTTCCGAATAGCAAAGTGAAGGAATCTGTTGTTGAAAATGAGGATGGGAGCTACACCATATTCATTGAATCATCTTTATCCAGAGAACAGCAGCAAAGTGCGTTTATTCACGCTATGCAGCACATTCTCGGCGAAGATTTTGAAAAAAATGATATAGAAAGAATAGAAAGAGCCGCGCATAATCTGGCTACTATGCAAGGCTTGTGCCCAGCAATATAATATTATTACAAAAGAAAAGAGGAATTCATTATGGCATTAATCAAATGTACAGAATGTGGAAAAGAGATTTCTGATAAAGCAGTTGCGTGTCCTAATTGTGGATGCCCTGTAGGGGAAATTTTAAAAGATACCAAAAGAACTAATTCTTATTCAACCTTTGAAGCTAATAAATACCATAAACGTGAAGATAGCGCAGTTGACAATGCGGACAAAATATTGTTAGCTAAACTTCGTAAACAATACCCTGATTATCCCACTTACGCAGCAGATGTTTATGCTTCTGAAAAAGGTATCTCAAAGGCAGAAGCAAAAAAAATTGTGGCTGATTACTATAGGTCTGCGCCGCCTGTCAAATTCCAAAATTATCATCAGAAACAGAATTCTAACGGTTGTTTAATAGTGTTTTTAACTGTAATTGCTGTTTTTGTTCTTTTTATCGTTATGGTGGGATTTATAGTGGGACTATCCAAAAATGATGATGAAGTAAAAAATGTTACATCAGAAAATGTCACATCAGAGAATACCTCATCAGGGTTTGATTCTAATTCAGAAGATAAGGAAGTTGATAGTATAACAAAAAATGATACTGCTTTTAGTGTTGGAGAGGTTGCAGAATATAAAGATGTTCAAGTCTCTGTTGTAAGTTATTCGGAATCCGCCGGTAATGAATGGGGAAAACCTGCTAAAGGGAACAAATTTATCTTTGTCGAAATTGAAATAATCAACAATTCAGATGAAGAAATCTCAATAAGCAGTATGATGAGCTTTGAGTGTTACTGCGATGATTATAAATTGGATTATAGCTCCAATGCTTTTATGGTAGTTTCAACAACAGATAATATGAAGCAACTTGATGGAAGCATAGCTTCTGGCAAGAAAATGAAGGGTACGCTTGGTATTGAAGTTCCCGAAACTTGGGAAACAATAGAAATTTATTATAATGACAATGTATGGTTTGGTTCTAACTTTAGTTTTATTATCACTAAATAGCAATAACCACCGCCCCTGCACCAGCGGGGCGGACAACCTAATAACCTACTACATCAAAGGAGGTACACACAATGCCAGAACTAAGCAGATTCTATGGAATCATAATAAAATTATACTTTAATGACATTCAGCAGCATCACAAACCGCATATTCACGCATTCTATGGCGATTATGAAGCTGTGATTGCAATTGATGGCGAATTGCTTTCCGGATCTATGCCAGCCAAACAGTTAAGAATCATCAATGGTTGGCTTGCCATTTATGAAAATGAGGTATATGCTGCATGGAATAAAGCTGTTAAAAGCGAACACTTTGACAAAATCAATCCATTATAGGGGGTGCGCTTATGTTTGAGATAAACGGAATTGTATATGCAAGTGAATTTAAAGAATCTCTGAAAATAACTGACGCCAAAATAACCGAACATTTAATGATGCTCCTTACATTCTCTAATGGTGAAAAGCGCGTGTTTGATGCGACAGTATTAACCGGTCCTGTTTTTAAGCCACTGGAAGACGACCTTGTGTTTGAAAACTTTAAAATTGTTCATGGCGTACTTACTTGGATGGACGAGGAAATTGACTGTGCTCCGGAATATATGTACGAACGCAGCTACGCGTATGAGGAAATGTTTGTTTAGGATAATGCACAAATTGAATATAAATAATTTCCCCAAAAAAACATGGAAAGATATTGAAACGGTAGCCCCGGATGAATGGGATTTAAAAATGTTATCCGATATCAAGAAAGACCCGGATTGTAAAGCGTTTATATCTTCCGAAGATGCTATGAAAGAACTTGAATTATAGCAGTTACATCGGTGCAACAACAACATTTTTAAAGGAGGTACACACTTATGCCATTACCAAAATCAGACAAATACACAACAGATTATATCTATTCACTCCCAGATGGCCAGCGCGCGGAGCTGATCAACGGCGTTGTCTACGATATGGCTCCACCCAGTTTTATCCACCAAAAACTGACATTGGCACTATCAGCAACTATCCGTGATTATGTGCTGAAGCAGAAAGGTTCCTGTGAAGTTATTCCAGCCCCATTTGCCGTTTTTCTGAACGAAGATGATAAAACTTACGTTGAACCAGATATAAGTGTTATTTGCGACCAGAACAAGCTCACAGACAAGGGTTGTAATGGTGCGCCAGACTTTATCATTGAGATTGTCTCTCCGAGCAGCCGCAAAATGGATTACAGTACAAAAAACACACTGTACTCTGATGCCGGTGTTCGTGAATACTGGATTGTTGACCCAGCCAAAGAGCGTACTGTTATCTACCGCTATGAAGAAGATGCCGCACCTATCTTTTTCTCCTTTGACCAGACTATATCGGTGGGTATTTATAGTGATTTGCAGATTAATATTGCAGAACTGTTAGAATAAAATAAAAACCGCCCCTGGTACTCGCAATACCAAGAGCGGCAAGTATATCTCCGAGAAGATACACCCTCATTGAATTACATTGTATCATTCTCGGGGCAGCCTTGCAAGCGGAACTTTTGTTCTTGCTGGCTGTTATTTTTATACACTTTTTTACGAAAGGATGATACAATGGCAAGACGTAAAAAACACATGAAATTGCAAAATGGCTTCGGCAGCATTAAGTTCCTCGGCAAAAACCGCCGGAATCCTTATGCAGTTTACCCGCCCGTGACCGAATGGACAGCTAAAGGACCGGTAACACCACCTGCACTTGGCTACAAACCAACCTGGGAAGACGCCTATGAGCTGCTCACGGTCTATAATATGCAGAAGCAAGGAAAAATAAAGAACAATACCGGTGTATTCATTGACCGAACACCGACCTTTGCGGAAATATATGAAGAATTCTACCGGGAGAAGTTTGAACGGGACAAGTCGAAGAAATACTCCGATGCCACCAAAACTTCAACCAGGGCGGCATTCAAGAACTGCTCTGCCCTGCATGATAAAAAAATTGGCGAAATCAAATACGATGACCTACAGAAGGTTATAGACAACTGCACTCTCAAACACGCCTCCCTGGAACTCATGGTCTCTCTGATGCACCAGATGTACAAATATGCCATTAAGCATGAAATCGTGGAGAAAGATGCGTCTGCTTATGTTTACATACCTAAAGAGGACGATGACGAATCCGGGGAGCCATTTACAGATGATGAACTAAAGCTCTTGTGGAAAAATAAAGAAGATGCCATAGTCCAGATGCTACTTATCATGTGTTATAGCGGGTATCGCATTAAGGCGTATGAGACCATCGAAATCAATTTGAAAGAAGGATACTTTAAAGGCGGTGTGAAGACCCGAGCCAGTAAAGAGAGAGTTGTACCTATTTATTCCGGCATTAAGTATTTTGTGTCTGCCCGCAAGCCTGACAACATACTCGGATGCACTCCGGCTGAATTTCGCACTTCCATGTATGAAAAATTAGAAGAATTGGGAATTGCATATACCTCTGACGGAAAGAAGCACACCCCGCACGACTGCCGGCACACATTCTCTTATCTCTGCGAAAAGTACGGTGTTAATGAGAACGATCGTAAGCGTATGATGGGACATTCTTTTGGTTCTGATATCACGAATGCCAAATATGGACACCGAACACTGGAAGAACTCAGAGGGCAAATAGAGAAGATAAAACTACCGGAATAATTTGTTGCTAACGTGTTGCTAACCGTTAATATTTTTCCTCTTTTTGGCTCGATTTTTATCATACATCAAAGATGCCGCAAACCCGCATAAACACTGGGTTTCGCGGCACTTTTGTTGGATATTCAATGGATTCGGAAGATGTGTTCAATTTAAGTTTTTCTTAATACCTTTTTATCAATAGAGATGAATTGTCATTACAATCTCATTGTTCCCCGCTTCACACGCTGCATCCACCATCAGAAGGGAGCCATACGCAGCTTCTGTCTTTCCGTTAAAAATCCATGTACAGTAAGGATATTCCCCTTCTTCTTCTGTCACTGTCCGCAGTTGAGTTACACTATCTCCTTCAACCGCCACACTTGCAACTAAGGCATCTTCCCGATACAGGTTCCATCCGTTTTCACATTCCTCTACCGTAACATTTTCCGCAATATGATACAAAAGTGTTGCATCTATACGCTCCGCTGCATCCAATTTGTCTGCCACCGTGACAACGCCATTCTCTTTATCATAGCTTAATGTACGATATTGCTCCACATTATCATAACGTTTCTGCACTCCGGTGACACTTTTTACATTTCCAGAGAAATCATAGTCTGAAATACCGGTTTCCAATGCTTCAGGCAAAATTTGCTGACGGCCACTATTTTCCATAATCATGACCGGAAATCCCTCCCCATTTACAAGCAGCACGTTATGTGCGTAGGAAGAATAAGCCCATGCGGTCTGTTCATCACTGTAATTATAATCTCTTTTTCCACCTTCCACGAACAAATCACCTTTATGATACAGCAAAAAACTCAGATCATCGCTATGTTTATGGGTATCCCCAAAGGTAGATGCCAAAAACATCATCCAGGTCGCATCCTCCGGTGCATCGTCCCAGGAGGAACGCATGATTGCATATCCACCCTCTGGAAATATTACATCATCCTCAGGCCTCTCCCCCTGCTCACCGTTTGTCACCACATACATATAGTTACTATTTTCTTTCAATTCCTGAATATTATTTTTATTCACCAGACGGTAGTGCCCATCCCCGATCGAGGGCCAATAGCCATCGGGTTTTATAACCTGAATCAGATAGGTTTCTGCCTGACTGGTCACTTTTTCCAGCTTTGCATAAAAATCGGGGGAAACCAGAGCCGTTAACTGTCCAAACTTTTCCATGTAATACAACATATCTGCTGCATAACTCGGTGAATGCTCCTTGTGTACCCCATCCTCTGTATAAACGTAATCCAGATATTCACCCGTTCTTGCTAAAGCCGTAGCTATATATTCTTCTTTTTCCTCCGCGATCAGCAACGCATATATGATCAGTGCCAAATCCTGATGCATCCCATGATTATGTTTTTCTGTATAAAAATGTTCCGTCATGAGCAGCTGAGCCTGCTGCTGCAAAGAATTTTCGATCAATTTCTGTTCTGCTTCGGAACATCCGGCACCAAACAAATAATAGTAATAACTCATTCTGATTACGCGCATAGCCGTGGCATCATCATGCCACATCCACTCATTTACCTCTGTCACTTCATTGCTTTGCGCCACCCAATCCAGAACATATTCCATAATCAAGTCGCTGTAGCTGCCGTCACCTGTCTCAGCAAATTTTTTGTAGCAAGCGTCCAGAAATTGCAAACCATGTAACCTGAAACACTTATTATTGTCCGCAATTTCCTTACAAGACCAGTCTACCGGCAGGCTCACATCCACATCTTCCCATACCATACCTGCCAGAACTTCTTCGGCAGTCGTTGACCCAGCGTATTTTAAAACAACTTTCTCGGCTACTTCCCCGGCACACTCCAGCGCATCCGTACTCACGACTTCATATTGAATTCTTTCTATCGCAGCAGGCGAATCTATCGACAATGTCTCCTGTACCTCAGCATCATTCTGACCAACGGTGTCATTCTGACCAGCCGTCTCACTCTGCTTCACCGTCTCACGCTCACTATCCTTACAGCCCGAAAAAGCCACCAGCACTCCGCTAAGCAGAAGCATAGCCAGCGCCCCCTTGATTGCCCTTTTTTTCATTTTCCACTTCCCCTCTACAAGTATATTTCCTTAAATAATCACATCACTTCTCCCCAAGCACAATCTTCTGGTACGCCAGTCTTTCCTTCTTATATTTCTTCTGCTCTTCCTTCGTCATCTTGTTAAATTCCGTCACAAAATTCTTATACATCGGAAGCACCTCTTCCGTGTCTCCATAAGCTTTCAGCATTCCGTATTCCAGCCACAAAGCCTTATTACAAAAGCTTTCAATCTGACTGGTGGAATGACTGACAAAGAAAATCGTCTTTCCTGCATCGCGGAATTCCTGCATTTTATCCAGACATTTCTTGGTAAATGTCATGTCTCCCACGGATAAAGCCTCATCAATGACGAGGATATCCGGATCAATATTCACGGAAATTGCAAACCCCAAACGGGATTTCATTCCGCTGGAATAGGTCTTTACCGGCTGGTAAATAAATTCACCGATATCCGCGAACTCAATGATATCATCTTTGATCTCTTCTATCTTCTTTTTGTCCAGACCGATCATCAGTCCTTTTAATTCTATATTTTCAATTCCGGTGAGGGCAGGATTGAGTCCGGAAGAAATGGCAATCATCGCCGGTTCTCCGTTGATATAAATGTCACCCTTAGACGGCTGGGTAATCCCGCACAAAATCGTGGCCAGTGTAGATTTTCCGCTGCCATTCAAACCGATCAAACCCACGCAGTCGCCTTTATTCACGGTAAAGCTTACGCTTTTTAATGCATAGAAATCTTTTCCGTAGCCCTTCGGCAAGAACAAATCCATCAGTCTTTCTTTCTGGCCGCCGTACACCTTATAAATTTTTGAAACCTGTTTTGCTACTACTGCATATTCTTTTGCCATGCCAATCTCCATTACATCAAATCTATAAATTTGTTTTTAAACTTGGACTGCAATGCGCATCCCGCAAAAAACAGTACCACATTGATTCCCCACATAATCAGTACCATATCCATCTGATGATAGAAGGGCAAATGATAAAGAATGCTCTCGCGGAAGCCGTTTACCACATAAAAAATCGGATTGAACTGCATGATCTGCTGGTAAATATCCGGCATTTTATCCATGACCCATAAAATCGGAGTCACATAGAAGAGTAAACGGATCAGCGAATTCATCAGCTTATAGAAATCTCTTGCCACCATTGTTAGAACCGATGTGATCAGCCCTAGTCCAATTAAAAAACACATGCAGTAAACAAAATAATAAATCAAATTCAGCCAGTACCAATTGGGACGCAGTCCCAGACATAGCAATATCACCAGCATAATCAAAAGCATGACAACAAACTCGTACAATTCCTGCAGAACCTTGCTCACCGGAATCGTGGAAATCGGAAATTTCATCTTGGAAATGATTCCTGTCTTTGAATATATGGAATTTGCAGCCTTCAACATCCAGGAGCTGATAAAAAACCAGGGAATCAACCCAATCAGCATCCAGGCAAGATAGGGATATCCATCCACATCCTTGCCTTGCCGCAGTCCCAGACCAAACACCAGCCAATAGGTTCCAATCTGTATCAGCGGCGTGATGAGTGCCCACAATTTTCCAAGGTAAGTATCCTTATTTTCAAGCTTGTAATCGAAACTGGACATCCGCACCACAATATTCCAATTGGAACAAATTTCTCCGGAAATCTCTGCCACGCGCTCCCACAGATGCTTCTTTTTTGCTTCCACCTGACAGGAGCCAAATACTTCTTCCGCGGAAAAATAAATATGCTCCGACATCCGGGAGATTTTATTCTCCTTCTCATCCATCGCAAACACCTTTACCCAGTACTCACCGCTCTCGCTAAGCCAGTAAGCCAGTGTATTCTGGTCGGAATATTGGAACTTCGCTATCACTGCGTTGTCCTTATAAATATAATAAGCATATTGCGCTACACCCTTGGCGTGACACTCCAGACTCAGTTTATTTACATCACCAATGCTTATTCTTATTTCCATCGCATCTTTCTCTAGCAACATTCTGCCTCCTAAATCTATCACCTTTGTAACTGCTTGGTAAATGAGTTACAGTTTCTCATAATTAAAATGGTCGATACTGTAGCCGCATGACCGCTTCGCCCCATTTTCCATTGCAAGAAAATCCTTATACTCTACGGAACTGCTCCAGAACAGCGTTGCATAAATATTGGATATCTCGTCCGTATAGTCATGCTCCACTTTTCCTGTCAAGGTTCCCTTTTGCAGATAGCTGTTCTTTGTTATATAGTCACTGTCTGTATACTTAAAGCCGTTAACCATATCCTCCAGATAATACGGCTCATAGCGACCGGATGTCTCCCATCTGGTCACCATGTCATATTCCCGGTATAAGTCTGCGGTAAGCTCCTGTCTGGTGATCAGCTTTTTATACGGATATGTCTGCGTTTCGAACATTTCTGCTATCTCTGCCGACAGCTGATCCGCCACCACCAGTACCTTCCGTTCCATTTTCTCCATCGGAATTCCAAGCACAGAAAACATTTTCGTAATCCGGTCGTAGTTGGTTTCACCAGTCATAACACGGCGTACACCTGCAATCTGATGCTGATATACTTCTTCCGCACTGTATTTTTTCAAGGCAGCGGCCACATCCTCTTTCCTGTGGACAATCATGACCTCAGGAAACTTCTGCTCCACACCCACACTCCGGTTTGAAATCATCAAGCAGCCGTTGGCCTGCAGCTCATAAACCCGGTTTGCAAACATCGTTGTGCTGTCTGTGATAGAATTGATATTGATTGCCCACTGATACAGCTTGTGTACTTTCTGCAAATAATCATGTGGAATCTCTTTGGTCAGGTAGGAATAATATTTTCTAGGAAAAAAGTAATTGAGATTATCCTGTGAAAAATTGCGGTCTGCAATCACAAGTTCTTTTCCTGCCTCCACCACGCCGTCCAGCATCACTTCCATTAATTTTACCCGCTCCGGATATTTTGCCATCCAGGAGCCTGCAAAAAAGACGCCGTCCGTTCGATTCGCATTTCGCATGCCAATCGGATTATGAAACATGGGATTGATACAGAATTCCATGACATACACCTGATCTGTATTGCAGTCCCGCTTATAATCCTCCACTTTTTCTGCACACGAAGTAAATATCACGTCACATTTTTTTGCGATAGGCAGAAAATGTGCGTAGTTGGGCGGATCCTCCTTACTGTAAAAGACCACTTTGGTTCCCGCTTCCTTATATGCAGCAATCGTCTCATGAATGATACGGTTATTGTCTGTTCCTTCCGTTCCCATCAGACGCCACTCATTTGCAAGTCCGCGCCACGCAGAAACGACCAGAAGGAACTCCACTTTGCCAATATAATCACGATAAGTGTCTGGCTTGATATAAATGAACTCTGCGATGTCCTTAAAAGCATCATACAAAAATTCATCCGCCACGATGGCGATTTTTACCTTCTGCTTTTCATAATATTTCGACCCATTGCTGACCGGCATCTCATCCAGTACCGGCTTTAAATACTCAAGAAAATTCTTTCGGTATGCATCATTTCTGAGCTGAAGCTCTTTCTTCTTTCCCAGCTCCCGCAGTATTCTCGCCGCAGCG
>JAGASC010000102.1 GCA_017621905.1 Roseburia sp. | reverse complement strand
GGTATGTGCCTTTACCATTTCCTTGAATTTTTCAGCCTGTTCATGATAAACTTCAATACGTTCTACTACATCAGGAAGAGCAAGAATTTCGTCTGTATTCATGGTGCGGCAGCAATTCATCAGCTCTTCCATCAACTTATAGTTGGGAATGGTAAAATTGCGCCATCTGCCAAGACCGGTACGGGGATCCATCAGAAATCCTACTAAAATCCATCCGGTAGGATTCTGGATTTCATCAATGGTAAGATTGCCGGAATCAACTTTGTCAACAGCCTCCATCATATCATCAAAATGGGAAAAGCGCTCCTTTCCACCATAATATTCATAAATAATACGGGCACAGGAAGGAGTAATACGGCTTTCTCCCTTATATTTCCCTTCTAACTGATTGCGTTCATGTTCACTGGAGTGGTGATCAAACCAAAGTCCGCAGCCTTCAACAAACGGAACATTAGCAAGGCAGTCGTTTTCTGTTACTTCTGCAAGGCCATCCTGAAGATCCTTGGGATGTGCAAATTTCCAGCTGTCAATGATACCTGCTTCCAAAAGAAGTGCACCACAAGCCAGACCGTCAAAATCGGAACGTGTTATCAGTCTCATATTGTTACCCCTTTTCTGTTTTTCACTATGTAAGTGAACCCTTTTTTGTTTATTATATCGAATAATGGCTTCTATTACAAGAACTCAATTGACAAGAATGAAAAATTTCTTTATTATTTTAAGTTGATAGCATTTATAAAAGGATATTTCATAATAAATGATAGAAAAACCGGTGGCAGAAACAAAAAGACCGGGAAAGGGGCATGAGGTAAAATGGCTGAAGAAGTTAAGACAGAAGTAGGAAAAACAGAAGAGACTGCAACAGAAGAAAAGAGCAGGAACTTTATTGAACAGATGATTGATAAAGATCTTGCGGAAGGTGTTTATGATACCGTGCATACCCGATTTCCTCCGGAACCGAATGGATACCTTCACATCGGACATGCCAAAAGTATTCTGTTGAATTATGGTCTGGCAAAGGAATACGGTGGTAAATTCAATATGCGTTTTGATGATACCAATCCGACCAAAGAAAAGACCGAGTTCGTGGAAGCAATCAAAGAGGATATCAAATGGCTTGGTGCAGATTGGGAAGACAGACTGTTTTTTGCATCGGATTATTTTGAACAGATGTATGAAGGTGCAGTAAAGCTGATAAAAAAAGGCAAGGCATATGTTTCCGATCTTTCCGCTGCTGAGATTAAGGAATACAGGGGAACTTTAACAGAACCCGGAAAAGAAGATCCGTCTTCAGGTAGAAGTGTGGAAGAGAATCTTGCTTTATTTGAGGATATGAAGGCGGGAAAATTTGCAGATGGTGAGAAGGTGCTGCGTGCCAAAATTGACATGACATCTCCTAATATGAATATGCGTGATCCGGTCATCTATCGTGTTGCACATATGACACATCACAATACAGGCGACAAATGGTGCATCTATCCCATGTATGACTTTGCACATCCGATTGAGGATGCGATTGAGGGCATCACACATTCTATCTGTACGCTGGAATTTGAAGATCACAGACCATTGTATGACTGGGT
>JAGASC010000101.1 GCA_017621905.1 Roseburia sp. | reverse complement strand
TTGCCAAAGGACTGCGATATCCTATACATCAACGACTCAAAAAAGCTTACAGCCGCAAAGAGGGAAGAATTATACGATATCATCATGGAGAAAGCAGTGGCAGTGGGAATCGGAATGGTAGGACCGGAGCGAATTGACGAAATCAATATTTTACAGGCTACTTACGAGGCCATGCGGCAGGCCATCGGAAAGCTGAGTGTAACACCGGATCTGCTGTTAAACGATGCAGTGACGATTCCCGGCGTTTCCATAAGGCAGGTACCAATCATAAAAGGAGATGCCAAAAGTATTTCCATCGGTGCTGCCAGCATTGTGGCAAAGGTCACCAGGGACCGTCTGATGGAGGAGTATGACAATATATTGCCGGGCTATGGATTTGCGTCCAACAAGGGCTACGGTTCCGCGGAACACATTGTGGCGCTAAAAAAACAAGGCCCAAGCCCGATTCATCGGGCATCCTTTATACAGAATTTTCTTTAGAGGAAAGAATGAGACCAAGGATACGTATTGCCGGAAAAGGGGAAGGAAAAGGGGAAGGAAAAAGGCGAAGTATGAACAAGCGGGAAATTGGAACGCTCTATGAACAGAAGGTGGGGGCCTATCTGGAAAAGCAGGGGTATAAAATACTGGAATATAATTTCCGGTGCCGCACAGGGGAAATCGATATCGTAGCCAGAGATGGCCGCTATCTCGTCTTTGTGGAGGTAAAATACCGGAGCAGCGAGGGCAGCGGAAATCCGCTGGAGGCAGTGAACATAAAAAAACAGCGTGTCATCAGCAAAACAGCATCGTATTATTGTCTGACTCACGGATATGGTGACACCATGCCCTGCCGGTTCGATGTGGCAGCAGTCCTGGGCGATGAAATAAAACTGGTCAAGAATGCATTTGAATATAGTGGTTATTGCTGAAAAATAGAAGTAATATCGGCAGTTGGAAAAGGATGGAGATAAAATTTTGCAGGAAATAAGAAAGAATGAAAAGGAAATCCTGAGAGAGGAATGGCATAAAACCAGTGATGGCGGAGAGGTTCTGTTGTTAAAATACCCGCTGCTGGAAAAAACAGGACTGGTGAAGCATTGCTTTACCACCAGGTTCGGTGGAGTGAGCCAGGGCATTTTCTCCTCAATGAATTTTAGCTTTACCAGGGGAGACGCCAGGGAAAATGTGATAACAAATTATCACAGACTGGCAGAGGCGCTTGGTGTAGAATATGAAAATTTTGTCCTGTCAGACCAAACCCACACCACCAATGTGCGTAAGGTGACAAAAGTAGATGCGGGCAAAGGTCTGGTGCAAAACCGGGATTATACGGATGTGGATGGACTCATCACCAACGAGCCGGGACTGGTTCTGGCCACTTTTTTTGCGGACTGTGTACCTCTTTATTTTGTGGATCCGGTACAACGTGCCATCGGCATGAGTCACTCCGGCTGGCGTGGAACGGTGGAGAGAATGGGCGCAGCCACCATTGCAGCCATGCAGCGGGAGTACGGCACAAGGCCGGAGGATTTGATCTGCGCTATCGGACCTTCCATCTGCCAGGATTGCTACGAAGTCAGTGAAGATGTTGCAGAGCAATTTCGTAAGGCTTTCAAAGAACGGGCAAAGGAACTGCTGCGTCACGGGAGATGTGTAAGGAAAGAAGTTGACGAAGCAGATATTAGCACAGCATCAGATGAAGCAGGAAAATTGTATGGAATGGAGAAGTGCGTGGAATCAGCTGGGACCGGGAAAATTGTTTCTGTGGAACAGAAATACCAGCTTGATTTGTGGAAAGCAAATGAAATCGTGTTGACGGAGGCCGGAGTGAAGCGGGAAAATATTGCAGTGACCAACATTTGTACATGCTGTAATCCCAATTTGTTATTTTCACATCGTGCCAGTCAGGGCAGGAGGGGTAACCTGGGCGGATTCCTCTGCCTGGTCTAATCGGTATAGGAAAAAGGAGTTTAATCATGAAAACAGAGACATATGTAAATTATATCGTAGAAGAGACAAAGAACATACTTGCCATCGACAGCCCTTCCGGCTACACAAAGGAAGTGGCGGAGTATGTGATGGAAGCATACCGTAAGCTGGGTTATGAACCACAGATGACCGTAAAAGGCGGTGTTCTGGTAACGCTGGGCGGAAAAGATAAAGCCGATGCTGTTATGCTGGAAGCCCATATCGACACCCTGGGTGCCATGGTATCTGAGATTAAATCAAACGGAAGATTGAAAGTCACTCCCATCGGCGGCATGAATGCCAACAATGCAGAGGCGGAAAATTGCCGCATTCACGCTCGTTTTGGCGCTGTCTTTGAGGGGACGTTGCAGCTGGCAGATGCCTCAGTGCATGTCAATGGAGAGTATAACGAGAAAAAAAGAACCTTTGACAGTATGGAAGTTGTTCTGGATGAAAAAGTAAAAACAAAAGAAGACGTAGAGAAACTGGGCATTATGACAGGGGATTTCGTCTGTTTTGATCCGCGGACAGTGGTAACGAAAAGTGGATACATCAAGAGCCGTTTCCTGGACGATAAATTAAGTGTAGGCATTCTTCTGGGTTATGCAAAATATCTAAAAGAGGAAAATATTGAACCGGAGCGGGCTATTTATCAGCACATCACTGTTTACGAGGAAGTGGGGCACGGAGGTGCCGCGTCCATTCCGGAGGGCGTTACAGAAGTCATTTCTGTAGACATGGGCTGCGTCGGTGACGGGCTGGCCTGTGATGAGACCATGGTTTCGATTTGTGCAAAGGACAGCAGAGGACCCTATAACTACGATGTGGTCACCGGGCTGATTCAGGCGGCAAAGGAGCGGAAACTGGACTTTGCGGTGGATGTATACCCGCACTACGGTTCTGATGCAGATGTGGCATTGACTGCAGGTTACGATGTACGGCACGGTCTGATCGGAGCAGGCGTTTACGCGTCTCATGGCTATGAGAGAAGCCACAAGGATGGCGTACGCAATACATTTGAACTCCTGCTGGGATATTTAGGATAGAAAAATAGACAGTGGTAGTTTTGAAATTAAGAGAAAATTAATAATATACTAGGATTATCTTTATTGCATGAAAAAACCTCCCATGCTATAGTAACTGTATGAAAACAAATATAACAGTTCAGGCAGTTCTGCTGTCTGAATTGTTGTAAACAGTACGGTTAGTACAGACGGGAGGTTATACATTTGATTCAG
>JAGASC010000100.1 GCA_017621905.1 Roseburia sp. | reverse complement strand
TCTGCCACCGGCACAACGTACTTCGCGCCTGCCTCTTCAAACAGCTTCACCCACTTTTTTGCATCAAACTTCTCCGCCTTGAACATGGGGATAAAGTCTTTGTATCCAAAATCCTTTTGGGGACCGTAAGTCTTAATATGATGTTCGTAGGCCTTGCTTCCCTGGATATACATATTGCGCGGGTACCATTCATTGTCATACGCCGGTACGCTGTATACGCCCCAGTGAATGAAGATACCAAACTTGGCATTGCGATACCACTTCGGCGGCTCAAACTGCATCAGTGACTCCCATGTGGCATCAAAGGGCCCTCTGGCGATCACTTCATCGATGGTTTTTAAATACGGTTTCATGTCATACATTGTATTTCCCTCCGTCTCAAACATTATAATACTTTTCCAAATAACCTTTAATTTCTATTATAATATTACCCTAAAAAAATGAAAGACAAAACCAATACTTATATACAACTTCTTCCTTTTCTGAATTTTTTGGTAATGCTTTTTGTTATCATAGCGGAATTTCCTAAACTTACCCCAAAAAGTTAACAGTCTATAGCGAAGTATTAAGCAATACTAAGCCGCTTTCTGCAAGCATTAACCTACCACAACAAAAAAATCAATCAGCGGATCATGTGCACGATACGATTCGATGAGACTCATAATAATGTGTTCAGCAAAAGCTTCCACATTTCTATGAGTCTCATCTACCCCGCGCACCAAATCTCCGCTAATTGATTTTTTATCATAATCAAACAAAAACCTTGTAATATATTTTAATAATAAAATGGATTTATTATCTCTATGTATTTTTACTGAAAAGCATTGTTCAAAATAACACCAAGAAATATTAAGATAGTTAACACATATATTTTATTATTTTTTCATTAAATTAAAACATAAATCCAAAAAATGCTTTAAATACTGCAGACACCTTTACATTATATATTGAAGAAAGACTTTCTATTTTATCTACCACATTCATGTTATTTTTAAGTATCATTATTACCATTACAAAGAAAGCTATTCCCAAGATGAACTCTAATGCCGCTTTCTCATGATAATAATTGAAAAATTGTACTACAGCTATTCCTCCACACCCAAATGCTAATACAAGTGTAAATTCAATAAAACTCCCAAAGTTTCCTCCATTTAAAATTATATATGGTACTGCATATATCAATGCTATGTAGATAAAAGATAGAAGACATACATAGTTCCCAATAAAACTAAGCGCAAATTTTGTCCCTTTATGTTTCTTAATTTTAGTTAATATAAAACTGATAATAATATCCACTATAAGATATCCTGTAAAAACAATGTATAAATGAGCTGCAATCCATTCAACTAAAAAAATCATTGCTCCCCATAGCAAAGCAATTGGAATAAACAAAACAAAACCAATAAATGCAATTATACCCTGTCCTTCACTAGATGGTGATGAAGTTGCAAAAGTCCCATAAGTTCTACAATATCCTTTGCCATCATAAAATGTTCCCCCTGGAGATACCCAATTTCCTCTAGCATCATAAAATCCTTCTCCCGCACTTCTGAAATAGCCTTTCGAATCGTAAAATCCCTCTCCCAAGCTCCTATAATAGCCTTTCGAGTCATAAAATCCCTCTCCATCATTACGCCAGTACCCTTTAGCGTCATAGAATCCCATATTTATTTATTCCCTTTTCTTTTCTTTAATAAAACAAAAAATCTACATAGTCCTACAATCGAGACAAAAAATCCCCCCAAATAACCAATCATTATGAATAATACAAATATAACTACTCCAATTACTACATTACCAGAAAACAATGCTCCCAAAGATGCAAATCCAAATAAATTTCTCATAATAGTCCATCCAAATACGAGTAAAACAATTACACAAATACCCGTACCTACACTACCTATTGCATCCCCAAACGGCACTCCAATTTGCATTAACAAAACACCTATTAATAGCGCAATAACTCCCACTCCAAGAGCAAATAGTCTTGGTTGTAAATACTTAAACTGCTCTTCTTCTGTTTCTCCAAATAATTTCTTGATCATTTCTAAACCTCCTACGTTTACAGTAATGTACTTCTTGCCTATCTTATAAATCTATAAATCAGATTTTCGTATTTATAGTATATATTTTATCATTTTTAGTGTCAATAATCTGTTGTTAAATATTTTCAATATTTATAGGCTATATTTAATAATAAATGTTGACTAAGGAGATACTGTCATGTCAATTTCTGCGGAATTGGGATTAAGGATTCGCTATTATAGAAGAAGAAAACAGATGAGTCAGGAAAAATTGGCAGAAATATGCAATCTCCACCCGACCTATATTGGTCAATTAGAACGTGGCGAAAAGAATGCTACTATTGAAAGCATCTACAAAATTTCTCATGGATTGAATATTCCGCTAAACAAACTCATGGAAAACTTGGAAGTTTTTGAAACCGCAGAATCAGTCTCTCCAAACATCCCGTTAGAAATATACCATCAACTCCTTTCCATGCCCTCTGAAAAGCAGCAAAAAATCCAAAAAATTATTCAGGAAATTGTCAGTTTCTCTCAAGAGTCAAAATCTGATGAATAATTGTTTTTTTCATATCCAAAGGCTTAAGTTTCATAAATCGTTTCAAAAAATGAATTGACAAATATTCCAAATCTATTTATGATAAATTCATCAGAAAAATTCAAAATAGTGTGCATCTCGCACATTCGGGCAGTTTCTGCCAGATTTTTCTTTTACTACACTAAATAAGGCAGGAACTGAAAGCCATTTATAGTGAAATGTCCTTTTCGTATCCTGCCAAAATACAGGGAGGATACTATATGAAAAATTACTTAAGAAACTTTTTTGACAATTGGCATGGCAGAAGACACCATAGGGTTCACCGCCAGATCAAGGACAGACTTTTCCGTTTTTTGTTTGAAAAAGACAGGGAAGCACTATTGCAGCTTTACAATGCGCTGAACGGAACAAACTATAATGACTCGTCCCTGTTACAGGTAGTGACGATCGAAAGCGCTGTTTACGTGGTCATGAAAAATGATCTGGCATTTATCATTGCCGGTGTCATAAATCTTTATGAACACCAGAGTACGGTGAATCCGAATATGCCTGTCCGGTTCCTGATCTATCTGGCACAGGAATATCAGGGTATCATAGAAAAAGCGCAGGAAAGTCTTTACGGCTCTAAACAAATTTTACTCCCTACACCACATTGTGTGGTATTCTATAATGGTGATAGGGAAATACCTGAGGAGCAGGTCTTAAAGCTTTCCGATGCTTTTGAAAATAAAGAGCAGAAAGCCGATGTGGAATTGACAGTAAAAGTATTGAATATCAATTACGGTCACAATTCTCATCTGATGGAACAATGTAAAATTCTTGAGGATTATGCTAAGTTTGTGGCGATCACCAGACAGTTTGCTTCAGAAGCCACTGACAGAAAAGCGGCTTTGAATGATGCCATCCTGTATTGCATACAGAACCACATTCTGGAAGATTTTCTCAGAAAATATCGCATGGAGGTGTTGGGAATGTTACTGGAAGAATTTGATGTAAATAAATACGAGCGGTCGCTGCGGGAAGAAGGCCGTGAGGAAGGTGAAACCCGATTAGCCACTCTTCTGAACCGCTTATTTTCCGATAACCGCATGGAAGATGCCAGGCTTGTCCTGACTGATAAGAATTTAAGGGAAAAACTGTACAGGGAATATGGAATAAAATAATCTGCTGATATAGGAAAGGAACACCTGCATGAAACCTGCCATTAAAAAAGAAAATGTGAAGCCTTTGTTTGACTCCAAATTCATAAAGGTCTTTGACCTTCAGTACGAAGAGGGCAAGCACTACTATGACGCCACCAGGCGATCCCTGGACCGGATCGCAGCCTTAAAATCGTCAGAAG